>CACYEC010000431.1 GCA_902773225.1 uncultured Bacteroidales bacterium | reverse complement strand
TGACTACCCGTCAAAGCCCGTGAGATTCTATTTTTCACAGAACGATGATGCGGAGCGCAAAAGCACTCGGCTCAAATCACCTGTACTGGTTCCGAAGGAGGTGAAACAGACGCAGAAGTACATTGACTTGTTCGCGGGATGTGGCGGAGTGACTTTGTACACTTCGTTCGATATGCCGACAGAGGGATTTGATGCCATCGATGTGGATTTCAACGAGCCGAAGAATGAAAACCTTGTCAAGCGGTATTACAACAGACGTCTTGAAAAATACTTCCGCTATTATGACGACATTGTTGTCACGAATGACGGCATCACAAGGGATTCGCAGATTTGGATTCTCAACAAGGATAAGAAGAACAAGGTTCAGTATAACGGGAAATCCCTTGATGTTATGCAGATGGACAGGTTTACCCTGAAGGTCAGATTCGACACTTTCAACCGAAAGCCCTATCTGCTTGTTGCGTTGGACAGACCTGCCCAGCTGTTGAACATCTCGTTGGAAAAGATATTTGCCGACGCTCCCAAAGACCCATTTGAAGATGGTAGTCCGCTCATTATGCCCAGCATGATCAATAAAGTTATGACACGTGAGGTGAAGGAGGGTGAGAAGGGTCACAAGTATGTGGTTCGTAAGATAGACCGATACGATTACCTGCAAAAGCATAACATGTATTGCCCTCTTGAAACCGCTCGCCCTATACTCAGCGGCGAATTGAAGAAAGTCCTTGGATTGGGACGGGATGATGACGAACGTGATAACGAAGACAGTGAAAGTAAGTATGTGAAATACTACGAGCAGATTGAGTGGTTCCGCAAAAAGTACCTTAATACGGATGATATTGAGAAAATCTTCCATAACCTCGCTTACGAGTTTACGCCAGTCAACGAGTTGCAATTGGGACAGATTAGCAGTACAAAACGGATGTTGGTATTCGGCAAGATACCAGAAGGCGAGGTTTATAAGAATGCTCGTCAGCAAGTTGGTGTGAACTTTGGCCCACACATCAAGTGCCCTCATGCTGATGTTCAACTCATCTTTATCTTCCCAGCTTCAAGCAAAGCGGAAGCGAGAAAGCTACTTCAAGACATGAGGAATGGTGGCTATCAGAACCAGAGCAAGAAATTGTCGCATTATATCGGCTCTCCTGTGTCGTATGCCCCTTCTAATTTTCACATCGAGTTTAAGGACGAGAATAATCCTGTTCCTGAGATTGAGAAGGCATTGCAGCAAGACTGCTATCGGAACAGGGATACTCGAGTGAAGTATGTGGGCATCTATCTTTCTCCGATTCACAAATATGCCTCTTCGCGCCAGACGAAAGAGTGCTATTACAAAGTGAAGGAGTTGTTCCTGAAGTACGACATTCCAACTCAATGTATTGACAGGGACAAAATGAATTTGAGCGTTGCCAAAGATAGCCGACACAACAAGGCCAACTTTGTGTATACCTTGCAGAACATGAGCGTGGCTATTTGCGCCAAATTGGGTGGTTCTCCCTGGTTGTTGGATGAGACAGCCAAGAAGGAACTGATTATCGGCATCGGTGCCTTCAAAAGCGACAACCAGCAGTATATTGGTGCTGCGTTCTCGTTCGACAATACAGGTGTTTTCAATGATTACAGCTATTTTCAGAGGTCAGAAATGGACGAGTTGGTAGGTGCTATCAAGATGGCTATTATTCGGTTCTCCACGATAAACAGTCAGCCTGAGCGCATCATCATACATTATTATAAGAAGATGAGTCGCAAGAGGGAATTCTTGAAGATTGAACGGATGTTGGACAGCCTTGACCTCAAAGTTCCCGTTTATGTTGTGACTATCAATAAAACGGAGTCGGAAGATATTGTGATGTTTGATGGCGAAAGCACCTACACACAAAAGAACTGGAATACACGTACCGACGAGATCAAGCAAAGCCTGATGCCTTTTAGTGGCAGGTGGGTTAATCTTGGTGCAACAACCAATAGCCACACGTTCCTTCTTTGCAACAACACGCGGTATGAGAACGAGCGGTTTTCTCCGATGGACGGATTCCCGTTCCCTGTGAAACTGAATATCGTTTGCCCGAATCGTCAGGAAGAAATTGAAACGACCATGGTTAAGCAGCTCATAGAACAGGTTTACCAGTTCAGCCGCATCTATTGGAAGTCCGTGAAGCAACAAGGATTGCCAGTCACTATCAAATACCCTGAGATGATAGCGGAGATTATGCCGCATTTCGAGGATAAAACTGTCTATATAGACAGTAACTGTTTGTGGTTCTTATAGTTTGTCAAGCCCATGTATAACTTTGATTTGAAGAAAGTGCATGACTTAATCCTCTTTAAGAATGTCTGCACGACGGACAATGAATATATGAGCGAGGCAAGTTGTCTGCCGTATGTCGAGATGGAAACAGAACCTTTGTATGTGATGATTCCCAAGATGCAGGTGCTCTTCACACCCAAACTGCGCTATTATAAGAAGGCTGTTGAGAATGAGATTAACAGTCATATCAATGCCGCAATTAAACTGCTGACCGCTGAAAAAACAGATGAACTGACCAAGTTTATTTTAAAGAAGACACGGGAATCTGTAGCAACGTTGGCCAACGAGTCGAAGCGTCAACTGACACAGTTTGACTATAGTGGCAATGCGTGGCGTAATATAACGTCAGGCAAACCTGTCATAAAGTTTTATGATAAGGCCTTGCATGAATATGTTGTGTTCCTCCACTATGTTATAGCCGAACTGGCTCGTTGCTTGATGGAGCTGCAAGATAGATATGCAGACATTATTGGCGAAGGTGGTCTCTATGATGTTTCTTTGTTTTATACTTCGATTGTGGGGCGTAATCCCGACGATGAGTTTAAGTTACTCGAAACGAAAAACGACCAAAATGTAAGCGTAAATACAAGTACTCCCAAGAAGACAACTCGCAAGCCAAAGGGAGGGCGCAAGGTTCTAACTCCCAACATAAAACCGATGACGCTAAAGTACTATACTCATGGAAATAAAGGCCTTCTCCAAGAACAGCGCAACCGGGTGGACTTAATTTTCAAACTTTTTCAGTTCTGGAACTGGATAGACGGAACAACCTCTGCCAATGACTTTGACAGTATCTTTGAGGGTGTGCCAAGACAATGTAATATCACATGGAAGGCAAATGGAACTATCTTGACGATACTGTTACAGGAACTCTTGTCACAGACATATATCGAGAAACAGACTAATCAAAGCGCGAAGTCGATGGTAAAAGAGCAGTTCGGGAAATCTCCCAACTCAGACAAAAAGCGGCTGGTATTGGTTGATGAGGAGAGGATAAAAATGACCGTCTTGATATTGGACGTTCGTAATCCTTTGGAGAAAGGTAAGGTTTTTGATCCTGAGGAGATGAACAAAAAGGAAACGGCGTTACGCGAAGTCTTTGCTGGGCAGTTACGCTCCACTAAGACTATTTAGCATGTAAGCGACAAACTGAGTATGTAAGCGATTTTGTAATTAGCTTACATATTTATTTAGCCGGGACTCTCTTGAAACACAGGGCGTTCTGACTTTTTTATGATATTATTTGGAGGTGTAAGTGAATCTTTTAAAACCGCTTACATTCTAAGTGTGCTTTTCCCCTTTGTCGAAGGCAGAAGACAAAAAAATCCTTCTGCCCGAAACATTTGTGAAAAGATATAATAAGAACCGCGTTGGGTCGGAAGAACAGTACGGTCCTCGCCTCATAGGAGAAATCCTACACGATTTTTTGAAGAACAGTCAGGAACCATTCGCACGAGCTTTCCGCCAGAGTCATCCAGATGCTTTCGACGATGGAGAGGCCGAAGAAGAAGGTTGTGGCCTGCTCTTCAAGAACATTCATCCTAACACAGAGCCTTGCGTTGACTTGAAGTTGTACACACGTACACTCGGTCGTTTGGACATTGGAGAAGTCCGTCCAGGTGCAATTACCCGTGATGGTGAGAGTCACTTCACATTCATCGAGGGTGACTTAGAGAAGAAGGACGCTACTCCGAAGCGCAATCCACATGTGTTTGATGGCAAGTACATCACCATTACACGCAAGGATGATGGCACGTTACGCCCGAACTTTAAGTCGATGCCGGTAGGAATGACGATGTTCAGCTACGCCATAGGTGTGTTCAAAGAACTGTTGAATGGACTAAGTAGTCTTATTGAAGAAGAGTGAGTTTTTAAGACCGAGCCATTTCAATAGTAGGCAAACTTGCGGCGAAGATATTGAAGTGTTTGACCGATGGTAGCATCTCTCATTTCGCCTCAAGGTCTGAACAGTCGGAATCTTCGGCAAAGTTCGCCAGAGGGTGTCAGTAAGAATTCCTTTGGGGCTTGCAGAAACACCCTTACCTACCGAAGAACTTTCGACCGTCATCACACTCTCTTTTCTAATCGGGCTTCCCGTAAAAGGTGGCCTGATTATTCTTTATGTACTGACCTCCTCGTCTTCAAGTGGCTGAAAAGTGTTTCTTGAACTTACAAAAAATCACTCTATGTTTCAGAAGGTAACAGTGGGTCACTTTTGCTTCAAAAAGGTCACCTGAAGGTCACCTGCAAAAGAAAAAGCACTTGCGAACAACTCGTAAGTGCTTGATTTTCAGTGTGGACCAGCCAGG
>CACYEC010000430.1 GCA_902773225.1 uncultured Bacteroidales bacterium | reverse complement strand
TGGAACAACTGCTGTCGTTTATGGCAACCCACAAGGACTACGACGTGTTGTCGCCTGTGATTAACTATTATGATGACAGAAAGAAAATCTGGTTTGGCGGTGGGCGTTTGAAAACCACAGGCCGCACGGCATTGCATAGGGGAGAAGACGAAAGTGTGCTGGAGGGTGTGTCAAGTTTCCCTGTTAATTATGTTTCCGGTTGTGCAATGCTCTTCTCTCCCAAAGTTCTGTTGCATTCAGGAGATGTCTTCTCCGACAAATTCTTCTTTGGTGAGGAAGACCATGAATTCTCAGTGAGGGTGAGGAATAAGTTTCAGATGGCTTGTGTGACGGGCGCGAAGATATATCATAAAATAGGGATGTCGAGAAAGAAGATGAGCAAACAGCAGGACAACTTCGACGCTTACATCTATTATCTGTCGCTTTATGTCATTTATGGTTTGTACGATAGTGGTATAACTCGTTTTGCCAAGTTCCTTTATGTTCGCCTGAAATCGTTGGATAAGTTCTGTAAATTAGGCAACACTTTTGTCTATTCGCTCAAGTTGTCCAATCGTTTATATGCAGACTATCTGATCCACAAAAATATTGACAAGAATTGTTTCGAGGAAATGAAAAGTCGTTTCCTTTCAAAACAATAGTTCCTTCCCGATAAACAACCAACAGTCCTCATGAGCATTTCAACCATTGTGGCTTCGAAGCGTTTGCGTCAGGTTGTGGTCCTGTATATGTCCACTCTTATTGGAGTGTTCTTGGGATTCATAGCCTCCATCATCAACACGAATGCCTTGGAGCCATCCACCTACGGGGATGTACGCTATGTGCAGAATATCATACAACTCTTGTCGTGGCTGTTGCTGTTCGGTTATTTTCTTTCAGGTAGTCGTTTGCTGGCGTTGGAGAACAACGAGCAGAAACGGAGGGAAATCCGAGGTGTTCTGGTGATAATCCTGGGCGTGATATGCTTGGCCACCGCGTTGCTTGATTTCGTCATCGGACTATTCCATGGACAAGCCCCCACAGGTATGAGGCTTTTCTTCTATTCTATGCCAGTGTGTTTCTATCCTGTGCTCATCAATTACCTCAACACCACAGCCCAAGGGGACAATCACATCGGCCGACTGTCGATAGCTCGTCTGTTGCCACATTTCGTTTATATCGTTGTGGCATACTACCTATACAAGAGTTGCACGGTCACTTCCGCCCTGATGCTGGTCCTTCAGTGGGGTATTTACAGTGGCGTGCTCCTTATGGTGATTTTGTCTACCAAACCTAAGTTCAAGAATATCGCTTATCATTGGCGAAGGTTGAAATCGGAAAACCGCGCCTATGGCCGTAAACTCTACTATGGCTCTTTGGCGATGGTTGCTACCAACTATCTGGCAGGCTTCACGCTCGGTCTGTTTGATAAGGACAATGTCAATGTGGGATTCTACACGCTTGCCTTGACGCTGACCACCCCGCTTTCCTATCTGCCCGCTATTGTAGGCACCACTTATTTCAAGCAATTTGTCAACGAACAACAGATACCATCCAAGGTGTTCCGAATCACGCTCATGGTGACCGTGTGCAGTTGTGTGTTCTTTGTGGCTTTGGTCAATCCTTTAGTGTCCATACTTTATCCCCCCGAATATGCTCAAGTCGGGAAGTATGCCTCCTGGATGGCAGTAGGGTTCGCATTCCATGGCTTGGGCGATATGATTAACCGTTTCCTTGGCTCCCATGGCATAGGCACACCTATCATGAACAGCAGCATCGCTTGTGGAATTGTCAAGGTGGTTGGTTATTTCCTTCTGGTTTATCTCTGGCACATTGAGGGAGCTTTGATAACGACAATACTAAGCTCAATCGTGTATTTTCTGTGCCTATATTATTACTACAGAAAGATTGTGCCGATTCGCACTATTGAACCACAGTCTTAAGGTTCATTTCTTTTCGTTTGCGACTTCAATGGCTCTCGGCCTGATGACAAAGCGGTTGCCGACAACCAGCCAGTCGAACAGGAACAGGAACAGAAGCATCACAGCACTCTCGAAAATGGTGAGGTTGGCGAAATAGAGGTCGAACCACCCCATGAAAAGCAATGTGATATAGAAGAAATAGACGGTGTAGGTGTAGATATTGGCGTATTTCAAAGCGAGTAGTTTCATGGAGTATATAATGGTGCTCAGAATGAGGATATACAGTGTGAAACTCACCGCAGTAGTGTTGATGTACAACGTACCGAAAATAGTGCGGACATTTGTCAGCGAGCGTCCTGAGAAGAAGAACAAGGTGTTGATGGGCGATACGAGTTCTTTGTCGCCAGTAGCCGATTTGGCGAGATTCACCAACTGGGCGATGATCATCTCGAAACTACCGCCGTCGTCGGGTATGCCTCTTTCCATATCCATGCTCCAACCGTAGGTTCCACTGGTCAGATAGTGGAAGAAATGGCCGAAGATAAAGTCCATGAAGTCATCAGAAACGCCACGGTCTTGCACCACGAGGATGGACATGGCGTAGAACGTGAAGAAGATGGCGAACATGCCCAGCACTCCGATGATGAGCAGTCGCAGGGTGAGTTTTGTCCTTCCCGTGTAGATGCGCATGGTCAAGGCGGCGAGAATAGGGATGATGGTCCATCCCTTCACCTGATTGAGCACACTGACGATAGTGAACACAATGATGGGAAACCAAAGCCACCAGCGTTTCTTGCCCACATAGTACATGCAGATGACATACAGAGGAATGGTGAAAATCCTCAGGTGTCCCCAGAAGCCGAATCCGCTGAAGTCCTCGCCGAACTCATCGGAGCCAAGTGCTTGCTTGGAATTGGCCAATGTGCTGCGAAG
>CACYEC010000429.1 GCA_902773225.1 uncultured Bacteroidales bacterium | reverse complement strand
TTCAGCGTGGATGCAAAGCAGAAGGACATGCTCTACTATATCCAGTTCGACGGCGTCTATATGAACTCCACCGTCTATATCAATGGGTATGAACTGGGTACACGTCCCTATGGTTTCATCTCCTTTGAGTACGAAATCAGCCAGTGGCTCAATCCCACGGGCGACAATGTGATAGCCGTGCGCGTGGACAACAGCGAGCAACCCAACTGCCGTTGGTACAGTGGTTCTGGCATTTACCGTCATGTCTATTTGCTGCAGACGGAGAAAGTGCATGTGGCGCAATGGGGCGTTTTCGCCAAACCTGTCCTCAATGCCATGAACAAGGCGAAAGTGGAGATAGAAGTGGAGGTGGAGAACTACAGCAGCCAGGTTCGGGTTGACAACATCCTGTTGGATGCCGAAGGCAATGTGGTTGGCAAATGTAAATCGACTTTCGCTTCATTATCCTCCATAGATACAGGTGCTGACAAGGGTTTGTTCAAGTCGTTCATCAATGTGTCGAACCCGAAACTGTGGGACACTAATTCACCATATCTTTACACTCTCCGCACCGAGGTGAGCATGGGTGGAAAGGTGGTCGACACCTATGAGACACCTGTGGGCATCCGTACATTCAAGTTCGATGCCCAGAAAGGCTTCTCCTTGAATGGCAAGTCGATGAAGATTAATGGAGTCTGCCAGCATCACGACCTTGGTTGTCTGGGTTCCGCCGTCTATGAGGATGCGCTTTACCGTCAACTCCGTATGTTGCGCGACATGGGCGCCAACTCCGTTCGCTGTTCCCACAATCCTCCGGCTCCGGAATTGCTGCAGATGTGCGACACCATGGGCCTGATAGTCATGGACGAGTCATTCGACATGTGGCACCGCAAGAAGACGCAGTATGACTACTCCCGCTATTTCGACAAGTGGTATGAGCGCGACCTGAGTGACCTTGTACGCCGCGACCGAAACCATCCCTCCATCTTGATATGGAGCATCGGCAACGAGGTGCTGGAGCAGTGGTCGTCGAGCGGCAGCGACGAACTCAGCATCGAACAGGCCAACCTCGTGCTGAATTTCGGTCACGACGCGTCGGAACTGGCCACTAACGGCGAGAAGAGCGTGAACACACTGATGGCGGAGCGGTTGGCAGATATCGTCAGGGCACTCGATGACTCGCGTCCCATTACCGCAGGCTGTAACGAGCCCAATCCAAACAACCACCTCTTCAAGGGCAACGCCATGGACATCATCGGCTACAACTACCATAACCAGAATGTGGCCGACGTGCCGAAGAACTTCCCCGGAAAGCCGTTCATCTTCACGGAGAGCAACTCCGCGCTGATGACGCGTGGATTCTATGTCAATCCGTCCGACAGCATCATCAAGGCGCCTGTGGAATGGTGGATGCCTTATACCGACCCCTCGTTCCAGTGCAGTGCCTACGACAACTGCCGTGCCTCATGGGGCAACCACCATGAGGAGACTTGGGACCTCATCAAACACAACGACTTCGTCTGCGGACAGTATATCTGGACAGGTTGGGACTACATCGGTGAGCCAACGCCTTATGGCTTCCCCGCCCGAAGCAGTTATTTCGGCATCATCGACCTTGCAGGATTCCCCAAGGACATCTACTATTTCTACCAGAGCGAATGGACAGACCAACCCGTACTTCACTTGTTCCCTCACTGGAACTGGATTCCAGGTCAGCAGTTGGATATGTGGTGCTACTATAACCAGGCCGACGAGGTGGAACTATACATCAACGGTGTGAGTCAGGGAGTTCGTCGAAAGGGCGAGCATGACTACCATGTGATGTGGAGGGTCACCTACCAGCCAGGAGAAGTGAAAGTAGTTGCCCGCAAGGGTGGGGCAGAGGTTCGCTCTCAGGTCATTCGCACTGCAGGTGCCCCACATCATCTTCGTTTGAGTGTTGACAAACCCTCTGTTCAGTCCGATGGCACAGGCTTGGCGTTCGTGACGGTAGAGGTGGTAGATAAAGCCGGTAACCCCTGCCCAAACGCCGAGAACCAAGTTTTCTTCTCATTGGAAGGCGATGCGGAGATTGCCGGTGTGGATAATGGATGCCAGTTCAGCATGGAGCGATTCAAGGACAACAAACGCAAGGCTTTCTATGGCAAATGTCTGGCAGTGGTTCAGAGCGGAAAGAGTGCTGGAGTCATCCGTCTCACTGCCAAGGCCGTCGATTTAGAGCCTGCCACGATAGAGATTCAAAGCAAATAGTTTGGATTATTCGGAGTAATCCGAGGATTCAGAATATTCGGAGGATAATCGATAAAACATCCAAAATAATTATGAAAATCAAGTATTTATCAATTGTAATGCTATTGCTGTTGACCTTCACAGCCAAGGCACAAAACAAGCCTGTATATCTTGACCCAAATGCGTCGGTGGAGGCGCGGGTGCAGGATGCACTGTCGAGAATGACCACCCACGAGAAGGTGCGTATACTTCATGCACAGAGCAAGTTCTCGTCGGCAGGTGTACCACGGCTTGGTATCCGCGAACTGCATCACAGCGACGGTCCTCATGGGGTGAGAGCCGAGGTGGATTGGAACTCATGGGGTAGTGCCAACTGGAACAACGACTCTATCGTGGCTTTCCCCTCACTAACCTGTCTGGCCGCCACATGGAATCGTGAGATGTCGGCTATCTATGGCACAGCCATCGGTGAGGAGTTTGCTTTCCGTGACAAGAACCTGTTGTTGGGGCCAGGCACCACCATCGCCCGTATGCCGCTCAACGGACGCAGTTTCGAGTATATGGGTGAAGACCCATACCTGGCAGGTGAGTTGGCTGTTCCCTACATCAAGAACGTTCAGAAGAGCGGAGTGGGTTGTTGTCTGAAGCATTTCTTCTTGAACAACCAGGAGGTGGACCGTTTCACCGTCAACGTGAATGTCAGTGAGCGCGCCATCCATGAGATATACCTTCCCGCTTTCAAGAAGTGCGTTCAGGAGGCTCATGTATGGACCATCATGGGTTCTTACAACCTCTGGAACAATGTGCACTGCTGTCAGAACGACGAGTTGCTCAACAAGATTCTGAAACAGCAATGGGGTTTCGATGGCGCGGTTGTCAGCGACTGGGGTGGTGTGACCGACACTTGGCAGGCTGCCTTAGGCGGCATGGACATTGAGATGGGTTCCTACACCAATGGCAAGACAGTGGACAATAATCTTGGATGGAACAAGTATTTCCTTGCCGACCCGTTTGAGGAACTCATCAACGAGGGAAAGATACCTATGGATGTGCTGAACGACAAGGCTGCCCGTGTGTTGCGCACCATCTTCCGTACGTCGATGAATCCCAACAAGGCGATTGGCTCTCAATGCAGTGAGGCGCATTACGACGCTTGCCAGCAGGTGGGCGAGGAAGGTATCGTCCTGCTGAAGAACCAGAAGGATTTCCTCCCTCTTGACGCTTCAAAATACAGCAAGGTGCTTGTGGTGGGTGAGAACGCTACCCGCAGCCTGACTGAAGGCGGTGGTTCCTCGGAGTTGAAGACGAAGTTCGACATCTCGCCGCTTGATGGCCTGAAGGCGGTCTTTGGCGATGGTGTGGATTATGCCAAGGGTTATGTCTCTGGTCGTGCCATGTACGACTTCATCGATAAGATTTCTCCCGACACCCTGGCCTTACTTCGTGCTGAGGCCATCGAGAAAGCCAAGAACGCCGACTTGGTGATTTACGTGGGTGGTTTGAACAAGAACACTTACGAGGACTGCGAGGCCAACGACCGTCTGTCGTACGACTTGTCGTTTGGTCAGAACGAGTTGATTGCCGGTTTGGCCAAGGCGAACAAGAACGTGGTTGTTGTCACATTCGGTGGTAATCCTTACGCTACACCTTGGTTGGCCAACGTGCAGGCGTTGGTGCATTGCTGGTATCTGGGTTCGATGGCTGGTACTTCAATAGCCAATGTCTTGACAGGCAAGGTGAATCCAAGTGGCAAGTTGCCTGTGACCTGGGCAGTGAACATGAACGACTATCCATGCTTTAAGTATGGCAAGGAAGGTTATCCTGGTGTGGACAAGCAGGTGTATTACAAGGAAGGCATTTATGTGGGCTACCGTTATTTCGACACCAACAAGGTGCGTCCACAGTTCCCCTTCGGTTTCGGACTGAGTTACACAACCTTCAAGTATGGCAAGGCTACAGTATCGTCACCTCAGATGACCTCCGACGGCAGTGTCACCGTCTCGATTCCAGTGACCAACGTGGGCAAGGTGGATGGCAAGGAGATTGTTCAGTTGTACATCGGCGATGACAAGTGCAGTGTGGACCGTCCGGTGAAGGAATTGAAGAACTTCTGCAAGTTGAGTTTGAAGCCCGGCGAGACCAAGACTGCCACTTTCACCATCCGTCCTTCCGACCTTGAGTTCTACGATGAGGCCAAGCATCAGTTTGTGGCAGAGCCAGGCACTTTCAAGGCTTATCTCTGCGCCAGCGAAACCGATGTCCGCAGCAGTGTGGCTTTTGAGTTGAAGTAAACAATATCCCTACATTCTTCATTAACATATTACGACAAAGAATGTCTATTTTTTGGAAAAACGGATAAGAAGTGGTAATTTTGCCCTATTATCAGTTATTATCCTATAAAAAACAGATTGATTATGGCAAGATTCAAGAGAATACTGCTGAAACTCAGCGGTGAGAGCCTGCAAGGGCAACAAGGATATGGTATCGACGTGAACCGTCTTAATGACTACGCACGTCAGATTAAGGAAGTGCACGACATGGGTGTGCAGATAGGTATTGTGATTGGCGGTGGCAACATCTTCCGTGGTCTGAAAGGCGCGGGAGAGGGTATGGACCGTGTGAAGGGCGACCAGATGGGTATGCTCGCTACAGTCATCAACTCTCTGGCCTTGAGCAGTGCGTTGTCAACTGCTGGATGTCCCAATAGAGTGCTGACCGCCATCCGCATGGAACCTATCGGTGAGTTCTTCACCAAGTGGAAGGCCATCGACGCCATGGAGAACGGTGAGGTGGCGATTTTCTCCTGTGGAACGGGCAGTCCTTACTTCACCACTGATACGGGTTCATCACTTCGCGGCATCGAGATTGAAGCCGATGTGATGCTGAAAGGCACTCGCGTGGATGGGGTCTATACCGCCGACCCAGAGAAAGACCCGACAGCCACCAAGTTCGAGGAAATCACCTTCGACGAGGTCTATAACCGCAACCTCAAGGTCATGGACCTGACCGCCACCACGATGTGCAAGATGAACCACCTGCCCATCTACGTTTTCAACATGGATGTCTATGGCAACCTCAAGAAGGTAATGGAAGGCGAGAACATCGGCACGCTGGTGCATGAGTGATTTGTCTTAGTTAAAAAAGAGGAACGTCGGTTTGCACTGACGTTCCTCTTTTTTGAATGCTTGAGCGTATAGCAGTTAATTGCTTGATGAAATTTCGTTTAACGTTCCGCCCTTGAGGTTCTTCATTGTGGCGCTCACCCCCTTGGCATCTGAATTGGTGACGGTGATGTTGATGGTTCCGCCGGTTTGGGTGAAGATTTGTTCGGCACGGATGCCATGGCACTTGGTGGTTTCTGTGCCTTCCACATAGTTGCCACCGCTGACGGTGAGAGTCACGTTCGTGCCATTGAAATAGAGATTGCCACCACCTTGTACAGGGTCACCTGTTCCAGACTTATTTCCATTGATGCCCTTGGCACCGTTGCCGCTGACCGTTCCGGAGATAGTACCGCCATTGAAGATGCCATTGTAGTTGGTCTTGATACCGTTGGCCAAGTCTTCGTCGCAGGTGAAGTTGATGGTGCCGTCGATCATGGTGAAGGTGCTGTCGCACTTCAGTCCCTTGCCGTCTTTGGGCACAGTAAGGTCGAGTGTACCACCCTTAATTCTGATTACGCCGTAGTCGTCGGAGTCCACACAGTCGCTGCCCACGTTCTTCACGGTCAAGGCACCACCTTTCATCTCGAAGTAGTTGTTCTCATTGTTCACCTTGCCCTTGCCGCAATGGATACCGTCGCTCACAGCCTTGAGGATATTGATTGCACCTGTTGTCTTCTTGAACTCCAGGTACTCGCCAATTTTCATGGCGTGGTTGGTGTTGCCCGTGATATTCAGCGTGCCACCACCCTCAAATTCTGCATGGCCATCGACAACGAAACAAGCCTTCTGTGAACCGCCAGCGCAATCCACGAAAGTGTTGGTGGTGCCGTCCTTTAAGATAACAGCGATGCGCTTGCCACAATCCACGTTGAGC
>CACYEC010000428.1 GCA_902773225.1 uncultured Bacteroidales bacterium | reverse complement strand
ATTTCTCATAGAAATCATGGTGCTTTCTCATAGAATTCATGGTAATTTCTCCAAGAAACTGACTTGCTTTCTAAATTCAAATCAAAAGGAGAAACCAGAATGTCAGGATTTTTCAGAAAAATAGTCACGCTCCAAAAGGGGAGAACATGCTTTCTTTTCTCTCGCTCACTGTTACCTATGTTTTTATGAAAAATACGGACAAAACGTGAATCGTCCTATCACTACCGAAGAGCTTCTAAGTGGCAAACGGGGAGTTTGCCACTTGGAAACTAGGTCCCTTGATTATCAGCAGGTTACAAAGGTCCCTAAAAAGGCGGAATTATTTGTGAATATTATTTACAAAGCGGGGCAAGAAAAAGGATTAAAGATAGTCAAGAAAATTCAATGTGTCGGCAGGCAGTGTATAGTCCAATTTGCCGTTATCGCGAAGTTCCATAAGAAGACGGCCAAGGAGGTTGGGACCAACGAAGTTGTCGCCTTGTAGTTTAACACCCCATGCATCAGGATTTTTCTTTGTAAAGGCGGTTTGGTCCTCAACGATGATTTTGCCCTTCGAGCGTTCGAGTTCTTTACGGAACTCCTCGCTTTGTTCGTACTTCTGCGTCAGACAAAACTTCATGGCATCAATTATCATCTTACCCCAGTCTTCGCGCCGATGGGTCTTTTCCCAATGCTTGGTGGTCATCTTGGGATTGCTTTTCTTGTAATAAATGGCTTTCACAGCCTCCTCATCCTTGAATTTCATCAGTTGGAAAAGGCGTTCACTGGTATCGAAAGTGACACCTTCGACTACGATAGGAGTGTGGCCAAAGTTGCTGAAGACACCCCATTCCTCGTCAATCTTATGGATTCTGACGCACTGATCAGCAGGATAAGTTTGCAGCCCCCAGTATTCGGGGTAGTTCTCGCGAATGAATTCGGATATGCTATAGAAACTCATGAGTGATGTGTGGTTAAAAACTGTCAAATGGGATTTCTTTCTCTGAGCCTTCGATGAGTTGGAACTTCTTTGGGTCGAGTTCTACCTTGTCGATGCGGACAATGCGTATCTTGTCGATGTTAAGTACCACACGGTTGGTGAGTCCGTCGGGCTTTGACTGGGCTTGTGGCCAGGCGAAGTACTCCAGGCCAATCTCACTGAAAAACTTTGCAGCTGCTTTCTCGGCATCAAGATCGGCACTGCCAATGAGTATCTTCACCGTTCTTTCTTTCCCCATTAGGCGGTTGCCGACATACTTGCGGAAGAACTTGCCCACTTGTCGGGCTTCGTCAGGAATCTGGTCACCAAGAGCTTTTTCCGTACGCTCGACTATTGACGGATGAACGGGACGAACAGAAAAAAGATGGTTGTCGTCAGTCATGTCGGGAATCTCGAGGGTATAGACGTAGTAGTCTTTGTTTTCCGGACGTTTCTTGTTGTACGCATAGTGGGCTGCGGAGGTATATGCCTCAGTGACATAAGTTCCAAAACCAAACTTTGCCTTGCCGTCACCTTCAAGGGCATGGGCGATGTCGAACTGCTTGAAAAGTACAGATGTGCCATGATAGAATGTTTCCATATGCCTTGTAATTGAATGTATGTAGCAAAGATACACAATAAAGATTGAACTGACAAAGAATTAAAGGTATAACCGTAGATGTGTTGTGCTTTTTGTCGTATTTTTGCTATATGATTAAGGAATGTAATATACATGAGAATCTGAACAATTGATGGTTAAATGTCTTCAACCCGTGGCTGAGAAGACCTGGTGGAGGTGTTTCTGGCTGGTCTGATGAATGGCATTCCCTCTTGGCAAGCGCAATCTCCCAAAGTGGCAGAGAAGGTTGGTATTAAACATCGCAACTTTCAACAAGGCTCTTTCATAATGCAGCTTTGCCAATGATTATTTTCTTTAATTCTGAGCCCAACTGGTTTTCTTTCTTCTGGCTTTTGGTGTTTGCCAAGAGCTGTTCGAGTACTGGCAACATCTTGTTGAGGTTACCATAGCGAATCATGAAGTTCCAGAACGGTTCAAACTTCTTCCATCCGCCCATGTAAAGAAGATGGGCCAGCTGTTGTTTTAGGTTGTCATGCCCGAAGCTGGCTCGGAAGATGTTGCTCCATTTGTAGAACTCCTTGTATGCCCAGTCGTATCCTTGTTTCAGATCTTCGGCAGATATCCCCATGGTCTTGTAAACCACCGTTCGCGTATCATATTTGCTCCAGTCGTAGGATGTAATGCGGCCGTCACGTTCCATTTGCTGGAACAGTCGTGTACCTGGATATGGCGTGAGGATATGGAAGGTGGCCGTGGTGATGCTGTGTTCTATGCCCCAGTCTACAGTTCTGCGGAACACATCCTTGTCGTCGTGGTCCAGTCCGAAGACGAAGCTGCCGTTGATCATGATGCCCAGACTATGGAGCCTTTGCACAGCCGCCACATAATCCTTCGAGAGATTCTGCAGCTTGTTGCTCGACCTCAGGTTCTCAGGCGAGAATGTCTCAAAGCCCAGGAACACGCTGCGCAGTCCAGCCTCTGCCGCCTTCTCGATGAGGTCACTATTCAGCACCGATGCTACCGTTGCCGCACTCTGAAAGACGCGCCCCATGCCCCGCATTCCCTCAAACAGTTCTCTTGCGAAATGAGGGCTGCCCAGCAAATGGTCATCGAGGAAATAGAGATGACGGCCGGGCAGGCGGTCAATTTCCGCCAACGCATCATCCACTCGCTGGGTATAGAACGATTTCCCCTCACCATAGAATGCATCCTTATAGCAGAAGTCGCAATGGTGAGGGCAACCGCGAGAAACGACAAGCGAGTTGGGCACGAAGTATTTCTCGCGCTTGATGAGGTCGCGACGTACTGGCGGAATGTTCTTTAAAGATCGCCAGCGAGCTACGTAACGTTTCTGCGGGTATCCT
>CACYEC010000427.1 GCA_902773225.1 uncultured Bacteroidales bacterium | reverse complement strand
TGTTATTCCGGGGTAAAAACGAGAGATACAGCAGCGGGTACTGTTGCCGGCTCTCACGGCATTCCCTTTTCATCGGTACGAACCACGGTGATGCAAAGTTACAAAGATTATCAGAAAGAGCAAACTTTTTCACGAAAAATTTTCAGAAAAATTTCGTTTTGGGAAACTTTTGCACATATCTGTTTTCATCAAATATCTTTATATCAACTATTTATCATTTCAAAACGGGAAACTTTTCATATCGCATAGACTGCATCAATATCTACTTTTGTTGCATTCCCGTATCGCAACCGCATATAATTAGCAGGATACGCGAGTTGCCTAACTGCAAAAGCACCTCCGCTGAGTACGTACCATAGAGACAATATCCGCCACAGCGAGTACACCACTGAACATTGAGCATTGACTCTATAAAGCAAAGCGGGGATGCACAAGTTTGCGCATCCCCTTGTCATGAGCGGGGAGCTTCTATGAATTCGGAGTGAGAAAACTCTTGGCTGTCTCCACCGCCTTCTCCAGTAACACTTCCGCCATTGCGTCAACGCTAACAGTGGAAATGAACACCAACATTAACCTTTTCTGTTTAATCTATTAGTTTCAGATGTTTATTTAGGCAAAGCACGAATTAGTACAGAACCAAATGACGTTATTTGTTGTTCTTCACTTTTTGCAGACATTGACACCTTAAGATCAGAAGTAAAACCATCTGGACTCAACATGTGCACATGGAAAGAATAACTGTATTCATCACCTTGCCCTTCTATACTTGAGCCAGTGTCAACAGTATATGTTACTTTGAATCTGTATTTCTTATATTTTTCATTAGGCACAAAGATTAGTTTGACCGTACTTAGGCCTTTGACTTCAAGGACATGCGGTGAAACACTACCATCAGATAATACTATACCCTCTCCTTGTATTAGGACTGAATCGTTCGTCGTTTCATTTATAGCATAGAATGTTCCTGCGCCTCCAATGTCTTGGATAATCTCATCGCCATCTTTGTGGCACGAAAAAATAGATATTGACAGTATCGTTAATACCATCAAAGTGAAAACAGATTTAATTCTCATTGTTTTGAATTGTTTGTTTGATTTATTCTGTTGATAATTGATTGTCTTTGCGGACTGCCCTTTTTGATTGAGCAGCCCTCAAAGACTTGTTTAAGGATTCATGATGTCAGTCGTCACTGAGCACCAATCGTAGGCTATGTTTTTGATTTCGATACCATCACTTGAGTAACACTTTCTTATTGTTGATGATGTACATGCCGGCAGGCAGATTTATCTGATAGGTCTCACCCGCTTTTGAGTTGATACGATATTTCAAGACACCATCAATGCGATAGATGGAAACAATACCATTAGTTTCAGCATGGACACTCAACTGGCCTTCACTCCAAGATATATCGTAGTTTGGAGATGTAATGTTATCTAAACCAACACTACTGTCATCAACCATGATTCTCCAAGTATTTACCCACCAAGGTTGAGATTTATAAAGGTTCGCATACTTTTCATAGCCAGCTGTTCCTTTTTCACCTCCAGCAGGAACACGCCAAGTACAATCCGAAGGAATCTTCTCGAAAGCATCGTAGTACTGTTCATAAGAATCATAATGTACTGTCACATCGTCAATATCCTTAATCTGACAGTTTATCATAGTCAAATTCGGACAATCTGCTATAGCCCACATGTCTATTGATTGCACGTTTGCTGGAATATAGACATAAGACAAAGACATACATCCATGAAGTGTCATACTCGCAATCTGATTGATACCTTCTGGTAGAACTAAAGATTCTATTTTAGCACAATTGTTAAATGCAGACCCATCAATTGAAGTTACGGTTTGAGGAATCTTGATTGATGCCATTTCACAATTCTCAAATGCGCACTTACCAATAATAGTAAGCGTTTCTGGCAAAATGAATCTCTTGATATTGGTGCAAGTGGCGAAAGCTTCTGGACGAATCACTTTTACTCCATTTGGTACAATGTACTCTTCCGCATAGAAAGCCATAGGACACTTTACAAGTTCGTCCATGTCCTTAGTGAAGAGGATTCCTGAAAGAACAGCGAAGAAATCATTTGATTCGTCAATTTCAAACTTCTGTAAAGATTTGCAATTATAGAAAGCCAACTGGTCTATGAAATTTACTTTTGCGCCAATATAAAAGTTTCTCAAATTCTTACAACTACCAAAAGAGAATGACTCTATACTTGAGACTTCAGACGACATAATCACATTGTCCAACTTTTCACAGCCAGAAAATGCGCTTGTTCCGATAGTTCTTACCGAATTAGGGATAGTAAGTGATTGCATATTCTTACAGTTTTCGAAAGCGGAAGACTCGATGCCCGTAACTGTGTTTGGAATCGTTATATTTGCAATCATAGCATAATCAAATGCTTCCTCGCCAATTGTGACGACACCGTTTGGAATAGAATATGTGACATCATTTTTACCCATAGGATACCTCACTATTTTAGTTCCATCTTTAGTAAAGAGAACACCATCAACAGATTTGAAGTACGGATTGCCTTCCCCAACATTAATTCGTCTAAGGTTCTTACATGAATAGACTGACAAGCCCGGGTATTTCTGAACAGCATCTGAAAGATTTACTTCCTCCAATTTATCACAGCGACTAATGCTCATGGACTCTACTTCAATACATGAAGTAGGAATATCTAAGCGTTTGAGTGAACTACAGCCAGAAAATGCACCACTCTCAATCTTAACAGCATTTGATGGGAGTTTTATGGAAACCATTTGTTTACAATTTTCGAAGAAATACTGACCAACGATATTGTCCTTGGTAACAGCATGAATAGTTGTGTCATAGGTCTCTCCACCACTAACAATAGACGCATTTTCTATGTCTAAGTCTGTTAGCTTTCCATCATAGAACATTTCACGAATAAAGATAATGTCCGTTCCGTTAATCTTGCCACTAATCACCAGACGTGTTGCAGATAGTTTATCAGTATTGGAAATACGCGATGATAACTTACCTGCCTCGTTATCTGAAATGACAAGAATACCGGGGTCTATTGGGTCAGGAGAATATACTAAACTTTGTTCTTTAACATCAGATGTAATGAAATCATCTTTTTCTGCATACACTTTAATGACACCGCTCTTTCCTATCGTAAGAGATCCAGATTGACGTGTCTTTCCATCCCAGTCATAGTAGATGGAAGCACCTTCGGTAGCACAAGTAAAGGTTATATTGTTACCTTCCTGATGAATTTCAGGGGTTTCTACTTTGAAAGTAGTAACCTTATATACAGCTACTTCAGATGACAAACCGTCTCTGTATGCAATAGCCTTTATCGTGCAGTTGTGAAATAGCGGTACTGGCTCATCATTATAGCGACTGCTACTCTCATTAGGTGTAGAGCTGTCTGTCGTATAATAAATGATTGCTCCTTTTGTAGCACAATGAATCGTGAATGAATTTGACAAAACATCGATAGAAGGAACCTCAACAGAATCCGATGTATCAATCTTTCCATAGGCTATTGTAGTGTACTGATAACGTGACATATCACTTTCTGCCGATAGTTCTTTGCTACCCCAAACATCATTTATGCCACTAAAGTACATCATCCCATCTTTCTCAGTCAACAGTATAGTTATATTATCTCCGCCAGAAATATTCCTTATCACTATATCCTTTCCGATTTCTTGGTTCACAGGAACAGACAGTTGTGTATGTGTTTCGTTAATGTAACCATATACTTTATTCCAACCAGATTCATAATTAAACCCTTTTCTGACTACTGCGGGGTCAAGGTTTGAAATCCAATATTTTGTTTTGTCTTCACGGTCTTGCCAGATTTTGATATTCCACTTTTCTTCTGTATTCGACTTATTTGATGCCGTAATATTGAAGTCACCTTCAACTATGGGTAGTACCAATGGAGTTGTAGGGCCACCATTTACTTGTAACTTCAGTTCGCCATTGTCAACAATTGCATAGTACCAATCACGTTCTCCCCTTGAAGTCCTTATGCGGGTTGGGGCTTTAGATTCTGTTGCTCTTGAATATGGAGCAATATAATAGGCTCCATCATTAAAAGTGCTTGAAGATAGTGATATACTTCCTCGCACATTATATCCTTCTCCTATTGCAACATCACTGACATTGTACTCTTTTAGTGACTGGAGATAATTGAAATCTGTATCAAATAATCCTATGCCCAATTTACCGCTGAAAGTACTTATTCTGCTTTCTTCGTATGTTGAATTTGAACTAAAACATATTGGGGAAAACTCAAAATCCACACTCCTTCCCACTCTGGTTTCAGAATAGTCAGCATTATCAATTGTAAAATTGTCCGAATAGAATATATCTTCATGAATACATGTTTCTTGTGGACATATATGGCAGACCATATCCTGATAATAAGAATAATTATGGATATTCAAAGCCCCATCAATTAAAACGATTGCATCTAATTCATAATATCCGTCGCATGTTCCGTTTGCTCCAAAATTAAAGTGGAATTTACCTTCTGTATCGCAACCATCCAAAATAAATGCATGGCCTCCAGTTCCCATTCCCGTATAGAATATTGGTCGTGAAGCCTCTATCTCATTCATAATAATAGACCTCCACTCTTCATCGGAATAATATGCTCTATTATAATAAACCGTATTGGAATTATAACCAAAATAATGAATTAGAGCATATGCTACGTTTTGTGAATTTGCGCCAGATTGTCCTGCTTCGTCAACTCCATAATCCATAGTTACAGATACTCCACAAGCATACATAAGATTGGCTACAGCATTGTTTTGTGTTTCAGTTTCAAACCCATTATACTCTTTGAGCATATTATCCCAATCTAATATTAATGAGTTGAAATTGAGGTTTAGCCATTCCCCTTGAGATGACGTTTTATAGATATAACTACCTCCTTGCCCTTGTTTCGGATATTTGTGATAATACATGATCTGCGCCATTGCAGTTGCCACACATCCTGTTGCACAATTCTCACCAGTACTGTATTTTTTGTTTTCAGGACATAAAAGGTTGTATGGAGTTCCTTGCCCCCATTTAGATTGAACCAACGGCTTGACTTCTATTCCAGATTCACGAGCATCTTTTCTGACTTCATTCGAAATATCTTCTGATAAAAGATAATTATATTGAGCATTGTATGATTCCATCAGCTCCAGCAATCCCTCTGGTGCTTTCTCGGCATCGAAGCATCCATTGTCGGAGTATCCAAGAATCGTGTAGAGTCTTTCGTCAGCGGAGATGATGACGAAACGTCCGTTAGCCTCGTCGTTAACCACATAGTAAGCGGGAGTTGACGAAGAGGCGGTCTTGAGAGTGGGCAATTTCTTGCGGATTTGAGTTTGTACCTTGGCTTGAGGTACAACAGTGAGTTCGGGGCTTTTCCCTTTATCCATGAAAAAGTCCCTGGCTATCTGTATAGCCTGGCTGTCACTTCTATGTTGCGCATGGATGAATAAAACGCACAGAAGAAGTATCATGGTTGATGATAAAAATCTTTTCATGAGTGTTGTTTTAAAAGTAGGTTTCAAATAATTATGGCGCAGAGTATTCAAAATCAACATAACCGACACGAATGCATCAATTCGATCATTCGTGTTAAACAGAATATCGCTATTACCTGTACAGTGTCTGTTGATAAGGTTAAAGACCGATTGTAGTATTTGTATTCTCTTAGTCTGTCTGTTTTTGTAACAAAACAAGAGAAATCGACTTTGGCAGATTCAGTATGTAGTCCATGAGCGATGAGACAAAAAGAAACGTGGACTAATCACTTTATCCGATTCTGAGGTCTTCGACTACCTATCACCTATATAAAAAAGTATAATAGCCCACGCCTAACGACGTGAGCATTAACCTTATTCTGATGGTGATGGAATGAAAGTGTCGAAGTTTCAGAATCACAGAATAAAAGATAACGCTTCAGTTCAATATGTCTTAAATGTTGATGTTATCGCTAATCGTGTTAAAGTTTTATACTGAGGAAGAAAGTAAATAAACGCTTTCGTGGCCATTCGGACAGGTCGGGGTGCGATAGCCCTTTTCGCCCGAAAGACATTGCAAATATATCAAAAAGAAATGGAATGCAACAAATAAAGGGCTATTTTTTAGTTGTCAACGGAAAAAATAATTTGGGTGGATCATTATGCTGAATCAAGACTTTGTTATACTTCTAATACATTAATATGCAATGTGTCTATAAGTCCAAGAACACATCAACCCAGGGCATGGCCCTGGGTTGAAAGCATTTTGGTTGTGCAAATCGTTCAAAGTCTCTTGAAGACTTGAGGGTCTTCTATCAAATTACTTCTCCTGCTCCACGACCTTCACCTTGGAAGCCAAATCGCGGCATTTCTCGCGCAACTTGTCCATGTCGCTGCCAAGCGGTTCGCAGCAGACCACCACGCCGAGACGGCGGTGGGGATGTGCGTTGGGTTTGCGGAAGATGCGAACATCGGCATTGCGGACAGCACACACGTTTTCCAGTCCGAGGTAGTCGGGATGCTCCGTGTCGATTTCGGAGAGGATGACTGCACTGGCACCATAACGTTCCAGCACAATATCGGGTATGGGCAGTCCGAGGACGGCGCGGCAGTGAAGTTCAAACTCGTTGAGCGTCTGCGAAGTAGAGAGTGTCACCATACCAGTGTCATGTGGGCGTGGGCTCAATTCAGAGAAATAAACCCCGTCCTTGTTGCTAAGGAAGAACTCCACTCCCCAGATGCCCGCTCCGGTGAGGGCACCAGTTACCTTGGCGGCAATCTCCTGTGCCTCGCGTAGTTGCTCGTCGCTGATGGCAGCCGGTTGGTAACTCTCGCGGTAGTCGCCACTCTTCTGCACATGACCGACAGGGGGGCAGAAAAGCGTCTTGCCGTTCTTCTGCGTCACTGTGAGCAGTGTGATTTCGGTGTCGAAGTGTATGAACTGCTCCACGATGACCTCCTTGATGTCACCACGTGCTCCCTTTGCGGCGAAGTCCCAGGCCTTCTCCAGTTCGTCGGGTGAATCGACCTTGCTCTGTCCGTGTCCTGAGGACGACATCAGCGGTTTAACGATGAAAGGATAGCCAATTTCATCTGCGGCCTTCTTGAACTCGTCGAAAGTCTTGGCATAGCGGTAGTCAGCAGTCTTGATACCCAGTTCGGTATGGGCGAGTTCGCGAATGGCCTTACGGTTCATGGTGTAGTTGACCGCTCTGGCGCTTGGCACCACCTGTATGCCCTGTTTCTCACAGTCATAAAGGCGCTCAGTGCGTATGGCCTCTATTTCTGGCACGATGATGTCGGGTTTGTGTTTTTCCACAGCCGCCATCAATGCGTCCCCATCGAGCATGGGGAAGACCTCTCTTTCATCGGCGACCTGCATGGCAGGCGCGTCATTGTATGAATCGCACGCCACGACATATTGTCCGAGACGTTTGCAGGCGATGGTGAACTCCTTACCCAGTTCACCAGAGCCTAAAAGCATGATTTTCTTGTTCATAATGATATGTACGTTTTGTTTCTGGAATTAAAAAGGGAGTTAAAAGGGAAGTTAAAGAGGAAGTTAAAGGGGACATATGTTATTTGGCACAATATTTATGTCATAAATGTAATGCCCATTTCTACTCCAATTCAGTCAATAATACCCACATTATTGTTAATACCCTTTGCATAGCCATTGAGTTTCCAACTGGCTCCATTGATAAGATATTCGAGAAAACTGAATGTTGTCTGGTCAATGTATTCGATGTCTAGCGATAATAACATATAATAACGGCACTCTTCGAGGGAACCTTGTGCAATGTTAAGGAAACGCAGTTTATCGGCCTTCGATATTTTCTTGTACCCTTCGCAAATGTTTGCAGCAATGGAGACTGCCGCGCGACGGAATTGCGAGGTGAGGCCATAAAGTTCATCTGCTGGGAATAGTTTCGTGACTTTATACACAGCCTTCACGAACTCATGGGCTTTCTGCCAGCATTCCAAATCCGTAAAACTGCGGCTAAAACTATTGTCCATTTTCCCTCCAGATTTTAATTTCGATTTTTACACCCTTTTTAACTCCCAATTTAATGAATTACCCTTGGTGCTGTGGACGTAGGAGGTCGTTGACGGTCTTCACAGGGTTGAATGTTGTGAGAGGGACTTCCACAAAGACAGTGTTCCAGTCGCTCATGGCGCCATTCCAAAGTCCAGGAAGTTCAAGAGCCTTGAGTTCTTTTCCGTTCTTGCTCTTATAGGATATGAATCCCGTGTTCTTATCGACAAATTGAGTGAGGTCGAACTTCTCGCCCTTGTAGTTCTTCACGGCACAAACGAGGTCAACGGGGTTGAAGTGAGTGCCGTTGTTGAACATGTTGAGGTATTCGGCGTTGTTTTTGTCGATTTGGCTACTTTCGAGAATCTGGAGGGATATGGTTCCGTCAGGGTTGTAGGCGAGGAATGGTCCGCCACCAGGTTCACCGACGTTCTTCACCATCCCACAGACACGGATTGGTCGGTTGAACTTCTTCTTCAGATATATAGCGAGTTCAGAGTCCTCGAGGTTCTTGAGTTCAGGATTTCGGCATGAGAGGTCGTGCTGGAGGAAAAGAATCATCTCCTGGATTTGTGCATGAGTGTATTGTCCGCTGTCGAGCAGTTTAAGGTAGTCGAAGACCTTCTGCTGGAGAGAGACTAACACACCGGCGATGAGTTTCTTATACTCCACCGTGTCGTCCTTGAGTTTGTCAGGCACCACATTGTCGATGTTCTTGATGAAGATGATGTCGGCATCGAGGTCGTTGAGGTTCTCAATGAGAGCGCCATGGCCACCTGGACGGAAGAGCGGTTTGCCATCGTCAAGACGGAAAGGTTCGTTGTTCATATCCACGGCTATGGTGTCCGTGCTGGCTTTCTGCTCGGAGAAGCCGATGTTGTATTCCACTCCGAACTGCTGTGCGTAGTCCTTCGATTTCTCGATGGCAAGAGCCTGGAAGAACTGTCGGTGCTCAGGTGAGACAGTGAAGTGAACATTCACCTTACCTTCTTTGCCCTTGGCATAGAGCGCACCCTCGACGAGATGCTCTTCCAGCGGTGTGCGGGAGGTGTCGCCATACTTGTGGAACTTGAGCAGTCCCTTAGGCAGTTTGCCATAGTTGAGTCCAGCTTCCTTGAGCAGTGCAGCCACCACTTTCTTGTATTCACCGTCAGCCACGAGGGAGTCAATGTCCTTGCCATAGCACTCTTTGCAGGCAGCGTTGAGGTCGGCAAAGAAAGCGTAGTTGTGAACCTCGTCAAAGAACTTCTTCATGAAGTCGTTGTCTGGTTTGTCGCTTTCACCGTCGAGGAATTCGAACACGTTCTTGAACATACGGCTGGCAGCCCCTGATGCAGGCACGAACTTCAACACTTTCCCCTTGCCCTCGAGATACTTTTCCCATTGTGAGAGGAAGCATTTCTTGTCCTCGTCAGTAGGGGCAAGAATACCTTTGTTATCCACACTTGCGGCGGCATAGAGTTTAAGGAAAGGAAATCCGGTCTTGAAACTCTGCAACTGCGCTTCTACTTTCTCCTCCGAAATACCTTTCGACTGGAGAAACAGTTTATCTTCGTTTGTAAGCATAAAATATAAATTAGGTTAACCTTATTATTTAGTTTTCTTTTTGGTTCGGTGAAGGCTATTACATCTGCAATCCGTCCAAATCGTTTATCCTTAACAATTTATAGACGAAAGCAGAGATGACGATTCATGTGGAATCTCCTTTACGGTTCAAATTTACAAACATTCTGAATAAATCACAAATTTATGCGAAAAAAATGTAGGAATATTTTTGTGTTGCTGTATTCACTGAGGCAAGGCTACCAGCGTCCATAAAAAAAACTTGATGAGACTGGCGAAGAAATCGAGATTTTTTGTGTTATTTTGCAAATGAAGAAAAAGAATACCAATTAAATGTGTGATTATGGAATATACATACAAGAATCCGAGACCGAGCGTGACAGCCGATTGTGTTGTCATCACCTCAGAACCAGAAGCCAAGGTTCTGCTCATTCAGCGTGGAGATAATCCTTACAAAGGATGTTGGGCTTTCCCTGGGGGATTCATGGAAATGGATGAGACGACCGAGCAGTGCGCTATCCGCGAACTTGAAGAAGAGACCGGGCTGAAGTTGGAAATCCTTAGCCAAATTGGCGCTTATTCCAAGGTTGACCGTGACCCTCGTGGCCGCACCGTGACCGTGGCCTATCTTATCATCATCGACGAGCCATTGCCTGTGACAGGTTTGGACGACGCCGCAAACGCCGCATGGTGGCCGCTATCGTCCCTCCCCCAACTCGCCTTCGACCATGATGAAATCATGTCGGACGCAATAGCGTTATATAAGAAATATAAGGAAAAGGCATCCTGAATGTGCCAATCTGGTGGCAAAGAAGGTTGCTACCCAACATAACATCGATTTTCAACCTCATAAGATGCATTTCGTGACAGATGCATCCTATTACTATGATTGTCTACGGGTTATTCTTGCCAAGTAATCGTAATGCTCTCCTTCCGCCACCACCTCGACAGCATATCCATTGCTTTCCGCTTTCTGCCTCAGCGTATCAGGATCTATATATAGCCAGTCAAAGGGTTCGCCGATTGTGTCTTTGTATCTCATCTGGAAACTTTGCTCACCGAAATAGTCCATTTCTTCAGGAATGTCCATCATGCCATTTTCGTCCTCGAACACATAACTGATATCGGAAGAGTCACACAGCAGCTGCCCTCTCGGAGCCAGTATCTTGTCGAGGAGACGGAAGAACTCAGTCAAACGGTCCAAGTTTCCTACGATGCCTATGCCGTTCATCAGCATCAAGATGGTGTCGTACAGTCCCACAAGAGTGAAGAAGTCCTGCTCTATGACATTCTTCACTCCTCGTTGCCTCATTGTCTCAACAGCCAGAGGCGAAATGTCGATAGCGGTCACATCAACCCCTCGTTCTTGAAGCACAAGTGAGTGGCAACCAGAGCCAGCTCCCACATCAAGTGTCTTTCCTTTTGCAAAGTCAAGCGCCTTCCTTTCAATTTCAGGCATATCCTCATACTTTCGGAAAAGCGTTTGAAGTGGAATCTCGTCCTCTTCAAACATTGGAGAGAACACCCTAAGTCTGCCAGCCTTTCCTGTTTTGTAATAGTCGGCAATGGCTCTGCCCATTGGATCTTTCTTTCTGTTCATGATTCAATCCGTTTTTGCCAGATATGATTGCAAAGTTACGAAAAACAGGTTGATTTTTCGAATTTATACCAACATAAACGTGAATTCGACCAA
Organism: uncultured Bacteroidales bacterium; assembly: GCA_902773225.1. Taxonomy (GTDB): domain Bacteria; phylum Bacteroidota; class Bacteroidia; order Bacteroidales; family Bacteroidaceae; genus RUG11857. Next base: position 2,992 of record CACYEC010000427.1, on the reverse strand, counting down.
AACAGTTGGTCTATGGAATCGTCCTTTTTACATCAAAGTGTGGTGATGTCAAATGTTTCCTAACACATGTTAAAACATGGGATAAATATCCACAATTGAAGCTTTTGTGCATATTTCGAGTGTTTTTTGGGCGTTTTCTGGATATTCATGCAATGTTATATGCAAAAATGTTTCATAGGTATGACAAAATGAAACATTTTTAAACTTAAAAAGCGGAGTCATGAAGTGGCCAGGTCCATGGTCAAGTAGGGGTGTCATCGCATCTTTATTTGCTGGCTTGTTCGTTAGTTATTATGATTGAATTGATAAGTTCAGCATACGGTTCTCCGATGGGCAACTCCTCTTCAAGATAAAGTGAACGCCTGATGCAAGTAGTGTGTTCTTTGGTCATTGGATTATATCCTTCCTTCTCCATCTCCTTGAAATACATTCCTACCCCCCTTCGCTGCCACAGAGGAAGATTGTTGTAGTTGATGTTTCGTGAGAAAAGTAACTCGTTCTTGTCAGCATTAGATAATCCATTAATCTGCTTCTGAACATCATTAGCCGCAACGCCCTCCTTTCGTAGCTGCCAATAACAGTATGCATTCAAAGAGTTTCGGTGCGAGTCCTCCTGTCTCCAACGGAAGTAGTCAACCACATAACCTGCGTTGGGCAATGGTATTAACCGACAGTCGAAGACCGCAGCCTTTCCTGTTTCCATAGAGAATGCAACAGAGGCTTCTGCAGCAAGGATGGAGAGGAGTTTCCGTTCCTTGTGTCCAAAAGCACGGTCATTCCTATGGAAGAGCAACGATATCTCATCGCTTTGGGTGTATCCGTAAATAATGCGGAAACCACAGTCCATCAAATGGCGCAATGTCTCCACCATGGCATCACGGAACCTGATATCGAACGGTTTCTTCAAATCCCACTCTTTTTTCGTCAGGCGTGTGAAGCCATGGCCGTCGAGACGAGCCACAATGAAGATGCCTTCAAGCATCGTCCTATCCAAAGACTGCTCGAAGCATCGCATCTGTTTGTCCAAAGTATCAAAATCCATTTTCTTATTCTCTCCAGTCTGTTATCTCAAATTCATTATCCTTAATTCTCACGAAAAAGAGTTTGTCAAACCCTTCAGCATATTCCGGCAACTGCAATTTGTTCTGTGTGCAGGGAATAGCCTTCACAGGAACTTTTCTCTCCCTATTGTCATTTCTGGTGATACATTCCTTCAGACTACTCTGAAAGAAGATGCCAATGACCTCATATCCATGAGCCTTGGCTTCGGGAATGTACCTTTCCCTGTCGGTTTTCTCAGGATTTGTGTTATCAACCACGAACGACAGTCCATGGAGATAACACTCCCAAATGGACTGAGACTCCCTGGGACGTGTGTTCAGGGTGTCGAGATTGATATGGACATAGCCGTGAGGAGCCAACCATTCCCTAAAGAATGTGGTCTTCCCACTGGCCTGAATGCCGATAAAGACGACAATCTGACCTGTCTTTTTGATGTCGAAAGGAAGATTCTTCATATTACATCCCGAATTGCCGCTTTCTAATCTCTATCATCAAGTCATTGACGAAATCTACATCTATTTTCTCACGGATGGTAGAATGCTCCATCAATTGGTTCATTTTTACCTCATCACGCTCAAGCATCTCGATGATTTCTTCGTAATCAAACTTGTGGTTGCGCACGTCCATCAGGAATTGTCTGTCCTCAGTGCGTTGCAATATCATTCCCCTACCCTCTGCTATCTCCGCAGCCATATGCATCAGTCTGAAGCAGTGCATCATGTTCTTCGAATCGTAGTTCTTGTCAAGGTTCGACTCATAGCGTTTCGGATTGCGGTTGCTCACCCACTCCTGATATTCGGCATACTGACGGCAATGGGCGGAGTATCCACTTTGGTTGTAGGAGATGAAGCACATCGGACGTGTATGCTTGTCATCGATGGAGGAGAGTCGTATTTCATCGGCTTTTGCATCAACCTTGATGACTCCTCTATATCCTATCGGAACCATCTCCGTCAACCTTTCAATGACAGCGGTCCTTTCCGTTTCTCCATAATACTCTTGGCAGAAAGATAAAAACCGCCAGTCTTCCCTCCAGTTCGGACAAGCGGCGGTGTGCGCCCCAAAATCATAATACACACCGTAGATGTCATGCATATTGAGCACGTTGACAAGACCGCAGAACTCTTGATATAGGTTGCGGTTATCGAGCCAGTCGCTGAACTTCGTGCTGCCCTGGCCCTTGAACGTATAGATAAAATCGTATGGCGTCAGGCGCTCGGTCACGGGATTGACAATCTTCTTGTTCAGTCCACGTGCCTTCTCAATCTGCGACTTGGCATAACCAAAGAAAGGATTGAAGCACTGCTTGCTGATGAATTGGTCACGTTGGTCAATGATTATCTGCATGATGGGGTGAATGTCGCCTATCACCTTTTCCTTCGGAACAAAAAGACTCTCCAACACCGTGGGGTTGGATTTCAGGAGCAGACGGACCAACTCTCCTATCTCATACCATGTGTTGTCGTGGCGGCTGTCTGTCACTTGAGGCATGTAGCCGAAGCAACCAAAGAGTTCGTCACGCGAACAGATATAGACACCGCTGGTGTCAATGTCGCTATCCTCATTGTTGAGACCGTAGAGGTGGCTTCCTCGTATATACTCGTAAAGAAGCCTGCCTTCCTGACGGATAACATCAAAATGGTTCATCTCTATTACCTTTGAATTCATTACAAAGGCAAAGATAAACATGTTCTACGTATCCTATTTGCGTAGGCCTATAAAAATATGATTTTTGTTGATAACGGCACTTATATTGGATTGTTCACTACATCAACAAACAGGAATTTACTTTTCATTAAATCTCCTTCTTTTTTGCGATATATTCCCATGTTACACAATGCAGAGCACCGCCTTCTTTTATCAAAGGTTTTGCATAAATGGGGATAATCTTCAAATCTGGGAAAAGTTTGTCAAAAGTATTCAAAGCTGC
>CACYEC010000426.1 GCA_902773225.1 uncultured Bacteroidales bacterium | reverse complement strand
TCGTAATCCTTGTCCACCTTCTCGTCGCTCATCGACTCAATGACAGGATAAGGATAAACCACACCACTTGAACCCTGATAGACTCTTTTCTCGAGGAACATCGGGTTCTTCTCTGGTTTACCAACCTCATAGGTCGGAATGGTCACTTTTTCTCTCCAAGCGTTTACCATACTGTATGTGTTTTTAAGGTTCCACCAATTCTTTTTCCAGTTCTTCCAAACTCTTTCCTTTGGTTTCTGGACAACGGCGCAAGAGGAAGATGAAAGCACATACGCAGATGGCACTATATATCCAGAAAGTGCCGCTGCTGCCGAGTGCCGCGTTCATCGAGGGGAAAGAGAATGTGAGCGTGCAACATCCCACCCAAAGGGCGAAAGTGCAAGTCGCCATGGCAATACCACGAATTCTGTTGGGGAAAATCTCTGCCAGCAGAGTCCATGTGACGGGGCCAAGGGTCATGGCATAGACCGATATGGCCGCCACCACCAATGCCACCATGAGGATTCCCGTCATACCAAGGAAATAACAAGTGCCGAGGGTCAGGTAAATCAATCCCAGACCACCTGCGCCTATAAGCATCAAGGTGCGACGTCCCCACTTCTCGATGGTGTAGAGTGCCACGATGGTGAACACCACATTGGCGATACCAGTAATCACGATGTTGATGAACATACCATCGACATCAAATCCCGCTCCGACAAAAATCTCCTGGGCATAGTTGAAGATGACGTTCGTGCCACACCACTGCTGGAACACGGCAATGACCAGTCCAAGCAACAGCACTCGCCCGTATTTATGCTGAAACAACTCCTTCAAACCCGCTTCTTTCTCCATTGCCTGTGATGCGAATGTGGTCTCATTCTTCATCTTCAGATAGACAGGACTCTCGGGAATAAAGAAACTCAACAACAGGAACAATGCGGCAGGGGCAGTCTCAGCCCAGAACATCCATCTCCATCCCCACTCCACATTCCATGCCTGACTCTCTGCCACTGTGGTTTCCTTTGCCAACAGCATGTTCACAATCTGCGCGCCGAGGATGCCCAGTACGATGGTCATCTGGTTCAGGCTCACCATCCTACCACGGATTGCCGTTGGACTGACTTCTGCTATATACATGGGCGACAAGGCTGAAGCGACCCCGATGCCCACACCGCCGATGAAACGCGCGATATTGAACAGGGTGAAATCATTGAACAGTCCTGTGGCGACTGCAGAGACGGTGAAAAGAACGGCCGACACCATCAGCAAGGGTTTGCGTCCATACTTGTCGGCTGCCGCTCCTGCCACCATGGCACCTACCAAACAACCCACCAAAGCGGTTGTCATGGCAACGCCTTGCAACAATGGGGAATCGCTGATTCCGAAGTAAAGTTCGTAGAAGGGTTTTGCTCCGCCTATCACCACCCAGTCGTAGCCAAAGAGCAAACCGCCCATGGCCGACACAAGGCAGATGAAATAGACAAATCGTTTGTTGTTGAGATCTTGCATAGTTATTACTAAAGTTTCGGAAGTTATAAAAAGGAGTTTAATAGGGAGTTAAGCCAGCCTCGCTGACTGGAAGTTAAGCACTATCGAACTGGACAATTCAGGAAAAGGACACACGTTTCAGATGCCAGCTCCGTCGGTGAGAATCATGCTGACAGCCCTGCCCTGCTGCACATGAGAATAAGGTGGAAGACTCTGCGTCTGCCAGATGTTGCCACCGATAACGCTGTCGTGTCCGATGGTGATGCGGCCAAGAATCGACGAGTTGCTATAGACAGTGACATTGTCTTCCAAGATAGGATGGCGTGGGATGTTGAGGGGATTGCCGTTTTCGTCGAACTTGAAACTCTTGCTGCCCAGGGTGACACCTTGATAGAGACGGACATGATTGCCGATGATGCAGGTCTCGCCTATCACCACGCCCGTACCATGGTCGATGCTGAAATACTCACCGATCTGGGCTCCTGGATGGATGTCGATACCCGTGCGGCTATGGGCTAATTCAGTGATGATACGGGGAATGACGGGGACACCTAATACCAAAAGCAGGTGTGCGATACGGTAGTGCAACAAGGCGATGATGGCTGGATAGCAGAAGATGACTTCCTCGTAGGTGCGCGCTGCGGGGTCACCGTCATAAACGGCCTTGACATCAGTGCAGGCGATTCGTTTCACTTCCGGCAGGGCATCGATGAACTTCATGGCGATGACCTCGGACTGATGACGCACATCTGGTACCTCGTCCTTGGCGAACGACTGAAGTCCGAAACCTATCTCCTCACAGAGTAGGCCGTAAAGTTCCTCCACCCTCACACCGATGAAATATTCCTGCATATTGGAGCAATAACTGCCATCACCGAAATAGCCAGGAAAGACAATGGCTTTCACCAGTTCGATGATACGGCGCAGGCTGTTGAGCCGTGGCAACTGGCTGTCCTGCTGGGGTATGTATAGGTACTTGCTGCTATCCTTATCAGACAACAGCGATATGTTCTTTCTCAAAAGGTCTGTGATTTCCTTGCTGTACATAATTCT
>CACYEC010000425.1 GCA_902773225.1 uncultured Bacteroidales bacterium | reverse complement strand
TTCAGCGTTGGCAAGGTGGAATGTAGTCTGCTGCGGAGTGCTAGAAGGATTCACCACCTTCACATACATGAGCCCTTTCTCCTCGTCCGTGCTGGCTGCGAGGAAGAGTTTCTGGTTGTATAGCGCTGTGAAGTTTTCATTATGAACCAATTCGCCATCGATGTAACATTTCACGTTGGTACCACTGACCACAACCTGCAGGTGGTATGTCTTGCCAGTTTGTATCGCCTTGTCCACTCCGTCGCCGACCGTGTTCTTGTAGTTGCCGATAGACTGCTCGAGTCGGCTGAGGGTGTTTCCCCATCCTCCGAGATTCCACCAGCAGTAGTTCTGCGAGTCGCCGACATTGAAGCCGATGAGGAAACCTTCCGCACCACTTACCTTCTTCGCGTCAAGGTCGATGATGTAGTTACTACCGAGAGGCAAAGCGCTGAGTGTGAACAACGCTCCGTTCATGCTGGTGGACGTCTGGCACAACTCGCCGTTCCTCACTCGCCATGTGCCGCCATTGTCAGTCCAGTCACTGAGCGACTCGTCGCTGAAGTCGTTCTCATAGATGGTCTCGCCCAACGACTTGATGACAATGTTATCGTACTTCACGCTTGTGCCCCACGAACTCAAGGCGAAGTGAGCAGCATTGTCTATGGTGTTGTTCTCTTCCGTCCACTTGATGTTTCTCGTTCCCACATTCTCAGCCATCATCTGCTGGATGTGGTAGGAAGGCGTGCCATAGCAGTCGGCGCTGTGGAAGCGTATCATGTCGGGATGCCAATGCCAGCCCGACGACTCCTCGTTGACGAAAATGGGGGCGTAACTCGACATCTTCACCACGTCGCTGTTGTTCTCCATGCCGCACATAAAGACAGCCTCCCCCAAGGCGGCGTTGAGGTTGCCGAAACCACCGCAGTCGCTGGTCACGGCATACTCGCCCACATAGACTTTCCATGTGTCGAGCGCATAGCCGTCGTAACGGTGGTACTCATTGATGAACCACTGTGGCGACATGTAGTAGTGTTGGTCGACGAAATCCACAGGCCATTGCAATCCCCAGGTGATGCCGTCACCGTCACCGATGAACTCGATATAAGGGTAAGCCTCGGATATGGCTTTTTGGAACTGTCTGTAACGGTCGCTGTATGGACCGAACCAGTAGTTCTCGTTGCCAATCTCAAGGAGTCGTAGGTTGAAAGGAGCAGGATGTCCGTCCTTGATGCGCATCTGGCCCCAATAGGTGGTTTCATCGCCGTTGCAATATTCTATAGCGTCGAGCGCCTCTTGTATATATGGTTGTACATTAGGGTCCTCCCAGTCGTGCCCCATACCCATGTTTACCACAAACAGCGGTTCTGCGCCGAGGTCCTCGGCCAGCTGTAAGTATTCCATCATGCCCAGTCCGTCGGTCACGGGGTAGAACCAGTTGGCATTGTAGTGGCCTGGGCGCTGCTCGATGGGGCCGCGGCTCTTCTTCCACTCCACTCGGTTGGGTACAGCCACCGTTCCCTTGCCTTCCACCACACAACCACCAGGGAATCGGAGGAACTTGGGATGCAGGGCTTCCAGCATCTCGGCCAAGTCCTTGCGGCATCCATTCTCACGATCCTTGTAGGTGGGAGGGAAGAGCGACACCATGTCGTAGTAGATGGTGCCAGGCTCTGTACCGAGCAGTGCGAACCATCCGTTGCCGTCGTTTCCTGTGGCAACGATTTCGGCCGTCACTTTCTTCCATTGACTGTTTGGAGAGAGTTGTTCGTTGGTGATGGTCACTGAACCGAGGTCGTTGCCCGCCTGGTTCTGCAAGACAGCCTTGATATCACCTTTATAAACCTCACTGCCAGAACGAGTCCAGAAATTCAATTTATACTTCTCGCCTTTTACAATCTTGATGCCCCACCAACCTTCGTTCCTGATGCCTGCGTCAGCGCTGTTCATCGTCACTCTGACGCTCCTCGGGTTGACGTTGTTCAGGGGAGTGCTGGTAGAGATGGCTTGAGTTGCATCACCGTAAGTCCACCAGCAGTCGGGGTTGTCGGCATTGTCCTCAAACGAACGGTTGTGGATTAGCTCGGCATAAAGACCACCGTCGCCAGCATGGTTGATTTCCTCGAAGAAGATGCCATACATACGGTTGCCAATCTCTGGTCCTTTCTTCATGTAGTTCAAATTCACAGTCACTTGGGCTTGGATTCCAAGTGAAAACAACACAAGGCTGGCAAGTGCCAAGCCACGAAATAAACGAGTCATCATCATATTCTATATGTCAATAAGTTAGTTAGTTCTCTTAAGTTTCGGAAGTTTGAAATGGAGTTAAATGGGGGAGTTTACATCCATATTTACTTGCAAAAGTTGGGTTAGTAAGTTGGTTATGTACCTTTCACTTGCAAATATAACAATTCTTTCAAAAATAAGGAAGAAAACATAAAAATTCATCTTATAATATCTGCCACTATAGCAACAGCAGCCACCACCAAACTCAAGGAGATGAATATCAGTAGGAATGTCAAGATAGTATAGAGAATGGTGCGCCACCAACTGAGACCGGTGAGTTGCTTCAAAGCCACCACCCCCAAAAATTGGCACGAATACTCCAATTCTATAGGCAGACAGAAAAAGTCGCAGATGATACTGTAGAGCATCATCATGTTTGATATATAGACCAATGCCACAAGCAGTTCTGAGTAGCGCAAGTCGGGTATGGCAGGACACTTTCGGAAAAACAGGTAGAAAAAACCTGACGCTATAATCAAGAAAAAGAGTGTATAGAAACTCATGTATCGTTCGAAAGAGACAATGAACGCATTCGCGAAACGGTCTATCGTATTGTTCATCCTCTGAACATCCTGTTGTACCTCCTGCATTTCATCCGCTTCAATGTTGCCTGCGCGTGAAATGTCCACAAGTATATCTTCGCCAAGAGTTGTATTGATTTCCTCCATTTGTTGGGACACCCGGTCCTGCCCCTTGATGTTCCATCCATGCGCGACAAGCAGCGAAAAGGCGATGAGTGTGAATATCAGTTTGAAAGGCGGGAAATAGGCCATCTGCATACCCATCAGGTAGTCGCGTATCATGTAGCCAGGACGGAGGATGAGGTCGCGGAG
>CACYEC010000424.1 GCA_902773225.1 uncultured Bacteroidales bacterium | reverse complement strand
TTATGCCAACGCAGAGAAACTGGCAGAATACAAGGCCGCTCTTGCTGTACCTTACAATGCCGCATTGCTGGCTTCACTCAATGCAGGCAGCGCTACAGAAAGCAATCCTGTAGACGTTACCGCTTTGCTCGTTAACCCCTCATTCGAAAACGGAGCCAAGGGTTGGGATGGAGCGCTGACAGTGGATAATGACCTCCAGAACGCAGAACGCTATGACACCAACTTCGATGTATCTCAGACTGTTTACGCATTGCCAGCAGGTGCATATCGTGTTGAGGTTACTTCTTTCTACCGTGACGGTGGTGTAGGTGGACCTGAATCAGGCGCTTACATGAACTGGAATTACATCGCTCTTGGTGATGTTGAATACTGGGAAAATCCTAACGTGGTGTTCTATGCCAATAGTAACGGTGTGGAGAACACAAGTATCATCACTTCTATTTGCAATGCCAACTTCACAGAACCTTCGTTCACAGAGTACATTTCAAGTTACGAAGAGGCAGAGGAACCCGATGAGGAGGGCAATATCATCATGGTGCCAGTATATACTTACATCAACCTTGACGAGCCTGCTTACCCATTCGACAATGTGGTGATTGACGGTGATGACATCTTCTGGTATCCCAACTCTATGAGAGGTGCATACTACGCATTCCAGAAGCCAGGTGCTTATAAGAACTCTGTTGAGATCATGGTAGAGGAAGGACAAAGCCTCACCTTCGGTCTCCGCAAGGAGGTGACTATCGGTGGTGACTGGTGTATGTTCGACGACTTCAAACTCTTCTATCTTGGCAAGGATGCTCCTTCCAGCGTGAAAGCTATCGAGACAACCGACAGTAAGGGCGCTGAGTACTACTCTGCATCAGGTGCTCGTCTCAATGGCGCACAGAAGGGTATCAACATCGTTCGTATGAGCAACGGTGATGTGAAGAAAGTTTACAAGAAGTAAGAGACGACAGGTTGATTCCAGAACTCATTGAATAGAAGAAAGGCGGTTGGCACACTTGTCAACCGCCTTATTTGCATTTTTCTCCGTTTCCGTTTGTTTAGTTGTCTTTTTTTGCATTATTTTCGCACTTAATTCAAAAACAATGTTACTAACGAATTATTATGAGAACTAAAAGCGCAAATCGCAGGATTTATTGCAGCGCCCGCGCTCCATGATGCAAAAACGGTGAACCAACCGTGAGTGATATTGAAGCATAAGTGAAAAATATATCATTAAGAATTTGGAGATGGCGGAGAATGGTTGTAACTTTGCTCGGAGACACAGAAGTTTTTTCTGCCTGTCTTCCTTGATACAGAATAAGTGAAGAGGCACATCCCGATTCAGACGACTTCAGCACAATAATCAGAAACCTAACAAATCAATAACAGTTTAACTATGGCATATCAATCAAACGGAAATCAGATGTATCCCAAGAAAAAGAAGGGATGCTGTTTATTCAAGATATTAGGTTTGGGGTGTCTGGGCCTGGTAATAGGCGTGGTTCTTTTGGTTGTCGTTGGGCTTTTCTTTGACGGAGGATTCGACGACCCGGGAATGCCCGGTGCCAAGAGAATCGAGACGAGTGAAGTGGTGAAGACCACACCGCAGAACTCACCTGGCAACCCGAGGTTCATCAATGTGAGTTTTACCCAAGAGGAATACCGCACAAGTCCCGCCGTCTCCGCGAAGATAAGCCGCGATGAGACGGAGGCGCACTTCCCCGACAAGGGTGTGAAGGTGCACATCGACCGCTACAACCTCCACAATGACGAGGATATGGTGAATGTTCAGACCTTGCCCGTGAAGCAGGATCCCACTTTTGGACATGAATTGCACACCTACAACTTTTGGATGGAGTCCGGACAGGACAAGTTCGGCACCACCGTGGAAGTTACTTTGCCCATCCACAATGGCTTGAATGCCCTTCGCAACGTGCTGTGGCACAACTTGCAGTCGGGTGAGTGGGAGGAACTCTACTACACCATTTCCGAAGACGGCAGGAGTTGCACCGCCTATATTGACCACTTCTCGGAGATAAGTACCGAGGAGATGACCATAGATGAACTGCGCGAGATGGGAAACAAGTTAGTGGATATTTACGGCAAAGGTTCGGTTTTTGAAGAGTATATACAGGGTGACAACCGTTCCACATGTCCCGTAGGCATTGTGTCCACACCGCAGTTTGCGTCCATCGCCCGTCGTTCCACCGCATCGGCCAAGGAGGTGTGGGAAGTGCTTAGGCAGGGAGGAGGTGTGCCTGGCAATGCGGGGTTGACAGAGAGTGTTGACTTATTCAATTCTTCTGTTGACTACACCTCGGCGGCTGTCACCACTGCGTCACTGCTCAAATGGCTGCCCGATTGTCCTTCCGACATTTTGGGCACGGGTCTGAATGTCGTTGGAGCTATTGTCCTCCACCTTCGCGTCGCAGACATGATTCTCCGTGGTGTCAGACCCACAAAAGTCATTGAGGAGAACCGTTGGTCGTGGTTCTCGTCCACGGCCGGCTGTCTGGGCCAGGTGGCCAGCCTTGTAGGGGAGCGGAGCCTCTCGACCAGTTGCAGTTGTGCCTGTCTCGCTGTTTTCGCATGTACCACATCCTATACCATCTATGAGACGTTTGTCTCTGAAGAGGCGCCTTTCGGCCAGCCATCCTCGATAGAGGACGGTGCTTTCCAGGAGTATTTGCGTACACCCACGACCGGCGCGTTGAAAAAACTGGGAATCAAAAGCGACACCCCTCTCACCGGAACCGGCCAGGGCTGGGCCGAGGCCATCAAGGCCATCTTCGATGAGAACAAAGGAGTGTTGAATTCCGAGCAGATGAGCAACAGGATAATTGAACTCTATGACACCTACATCAACTATTTCTGGGAAGACCTGGATCCGCAGGAAAGGCGCAACTACTGGCGTGCCTATGTTGACAGGGCGGCCACGCGATGGGGTTATCTTGACCGTCCCTTCATTCCTTCTGACCAAAGTGAGGTCAATCGTCTGCAGGAAGTCCTCATAAAGGCGGGATGCATCAAGTGGGTCGAAAGGAAATACACAGCCAGCGACCCAGAAGGCAGAGGTCACTTCGAGGGCGCACCCATGACCGATGAGGGTTATTATGCAGTAGTGAACGACATCAGTTTCGACAGCAAGACAACACAAGCGACAGTCAAGGACTGCAAGCACCGTGCCATGGAGGCGCTGACGCAGCACACCAACAAGATTATCTATCGGTTGCTTCAGGACATGTTCTTATACAATATACTTGACGCCAAAAGACTGTTTCGTGAAGAGGTGTTGCCTTTGATGAACTCCACGCTCTACTTTTATGCCGTGGACAAACAATTGGAGAAAGACGAAAGCGTCAACCACTCATTATACTATGGCTACAATCCTGTGAAAGAAAAGAACGACTCATCGGCAATCTGCAAAATGGAATTCTCAGTAGCAAGCAAAACTGCGTTGTTCAAGGCCAACTCATACGAAGCCCCCTATTTCTGTCTCTTCCTCCACCCCACCCTCCACTCCCCAAAACTGGGAAAGGCGAATGTGTTCCATTTCCTCCAGTTCGGAGCTCCCGACTCAGTCCTTGTCAAGCCACATCAAGGCAGCGACCTGCCAACGGTCGGCGGCAAGGTGAACTTCAAGAAGCACCAGGGTTATCAGATACCTACTGCTATCGAGGGTGTGGATGAGCGTGGATGGCGCGTGCCTGTCGAGTTCGGCGACACTGTGGAGGCATCCGGCCTGAGCAGGTTCGATGGTATATGGATACCCATGGAACTGAAGGGAAAATTCAAGCGAGATAGTTGGGTTATGATCTTCATGTATGAGAAAGACAAGAAACGCTTGGTCGAGTTTGAGAACCGTTTAGAACTCGCACAGAATGACCAATTGTGGTACATTTTGAAGTACTACGACTATAACGAGAAGACGGGAGTCCTGACCGTTGACTACACCAAGAATATAGAGAGAGGATTAGGTGTGGCCACATTCTATCTGGAAGGAGTTGACGTGCTGGTCATGAAGAATGCAAACGGTACATTCCGATTCTACCGTGCCACTGAAGCCGATTTCAACGGAAGTTACTCCCTCCCTGTATAAGGATATTCGCTCTTATAAGTAAGGGAAACAGGCTTTCCTCTTGAGGTATAGGTGTACACATTGTAATTGCCGAGCTGACGACTTTCAGCCATGTCCATCTTTCCTACATTGATTTCCCAAGTGGTGGTGGCTGTGTCGTAGCAAACACCACCTGAGCCACACTGTCAGTGCTATAAGCAGGGACGTTGGTGACCATGATAACCAATGTTACTTTTTTGATGCTATAGATACAATAGATGCTATAGATATTTTCCTTTGAGATAATCGGTGAGTGCTTCAGCGCAGCGCTCGCCATCCACTGCGGCAGACACGATGCCGCCTGCATAGCCCGCGCCTTCTCCGCATGGGAACAGACCCTGGATGCAGATGTGCTGCAGACGCTCTTTGTCGCGGGGAATACGTACGGGTGCTGATGTTCGTGTCTCGATGGCGATGATAGATGCTTCGTTGGTAAGGAAACCTTTCTTGTTGTTCCCGAATGTGGTGAACCCATCTTGCAATCTGTTCACCATGAATGGCGGCATCCATGTGTCGATACGTGATGACACCACTCCAGGAGAGTATGATGTGGTAGGCAAGTCGGTGCTTGCAAGACCTTCCACAAAATCGGCCATACGTTGAGCGGGAGCAGTCTGGCGCATACCACCTTCTATCCAGCAAGTGTATTCCAATTCCTCCTGTAAGTACATCATTGCCAATGGTGATGTGGCATCCCACTGTTGACGGATGACAGACAGGCGGTCGTTGATGGCGTCGATGGTCTGACGAGAAACCAACGATGTGTCTTGTAAGTCCTCGGGACGTATCTCCACCACCATGCCACTGTTGCTCCATTGGGAGTTGCGCGTGCTGGCCGACATGCCGTTCACCACGACCTGGTGAGCACCACTTGCGGCTGGTACAACTATGCCGCCAGGGCACATACAGAATGAATACACTCCACGGCCTTGAGACTGTGTTACCATATTGTACTCAGCAGCAGGCAGGTATTCTCCACGTCCAATGGGATTATGGTATTGCAAACGGTCGATGAGCAATGAGGGATGCTCCAAACGCACGCCCATCGCGATGCCCTTGCACTCCAAATCCACACCGTTCTTCCACAACCACCGATAGACATCACGAGCGGAATGCCCTGTGGCCAGAATCACTGGTCCCTTGAAAGTCTCACCCTTATTGGTCTGGATGCCAACAACCTTACCGTCATGGACAAGAACAGCGTCCATGCGCGTCTGGAAATGCACCTCGCCACCACATTGGAGGATGGTGTTTCGGATGTTTTCTATCACCTTGGGCAACTTGTCGGTACCAATATGTGGATGTGCATCTGTGAGAATGCTTGGGGAGGCTCCATGCTGGCACATCACGTTGAGAATTTTCTCGCTATTGCCCCGTTTTTTGCTGCGGGTGAAGAGTTTTCCGTCGGAAAAAGCCCCTGCGCCACCCTCGCCGAAAGAGTAGTTCGACTCAGAGTCGACTTTATGCTCACGCGAGATCATGGCGATGTCTTTACGGCGCTCATGCACGTCCTTGCCCCGTTCGACCACGATGGGGCGTATGCCTAATTCTATCAGTCGTAGGGCTGCGAACAGTCCACCTGGGCCAGCCCCTACCACAATGGCTTGAGGAGCGTCATCCACTTGATGATATTCTGTCTCCTCATATTCTTTCTCAGGCGGTAGTTCGTTGATGAAAACACGTACACTGAGATTCACGAATATTTTGCGCTGACGGGCATCGATGCTTCGTTTCAAAACCCTCACCCCCTTTACCTCGTCACAGCTCAGTCCCTCACAGCGTGATAAGAAGCGTAAAATGCCTTGTTCGCTGGATGCCACCTTGGGCTCCACTCGTATTTGATATTCCTTAATCATGATGTATGTATTCAGAACAAAATCTCAAATGCTATAATTCTGGAAGAAAAACTCACTCAATCTGGTTGCCTGTATATAACTGATAATACTTGCCTTGGAGCGCAATGAGTTCATCGTGGGTACCTCGTTCGATAATGCGTCCGCGTTCCATCACCATGATGCAGTCCGCGTTTCTCACCGTGCTCAGACGGTGTGCGATAACGAGTGTGGTACGGCCTTTCATCAACAAGTCCATGCCTTCTTGAACGAGGCGTTCTGTGCGTGTGTCGATACTGGATGTTGCCTCGTCGAGAATCAAAGCAGGCGGGTTGGCAACGGCAGCACGTGCGATGGCGATGAGTTGGCGTTCGCCTTGGCTCAGGTTGGTGCCGTCGCCCGCAAGCCATGTGTTGTAGCCGTCGGCCAGACGAACGATGAAGTCGTCGGCATTGACCAACTCGGCAGCTGCCATACATTCCTCATCCGTGGCATCGAGGCGTCCGTAGCGTATGTTGTCCATCACAGTCCCTGTGAATAAGTGTGTCTCCTGAAGCACCATGCCGAGGCTTCGGCGTAGGTGCTCACGTTGTATGGTCTTGACATCGATGTCGTCGTAGAGAATCGTACCGTCCTGGATGTCATAGAAACGGTTGATGAGATTGGTGATAGTTGTCTTTCCAGCGCCAGTGCCACCTACTAAGGCGATTTTCTGGCCAGGGTAGGCCGTCAGCATGATGTCGAAAAGTACTTGTGTATCCTCGTTGTACCCGAAATCCACGTTGAATAGTTCTATCTTTCCATGCTGGCGGATGAGTTCGAATGTACCGTCAGAGGCAGGACGTTTCCATGCCCAGAGGTTGGTTCGGTTCTTTGTCTCTTTCAGGCTGCCGTCTTCCGCTTCTTCCACATTCACCAGGCTGACATTGGCACCCGTCTCGTTTTCGGGTTGCTCGTCCATCAGATTGAACACACGGGTGGCACCAGCCAAGGCAGACAGCACACTGTTCACCTGCTGGCTCAGATGTGAGATGGGCTGGGTGAAACTCTTACTCAGCGTGAGGAACGACACCAAGGTTCCCACCGTCAGTTCGATATGTCCCGACAAGGCTATCAAGGCACCGATAATAGCGCATAGCACGTAAATCAGGTTGCCAAGGTTTCCGTTCACAGGCATCACGATGTTAGCCGTCTTGTTAGCGTTGTAGGTGTTGGAACGTAGTTGCTCGTTCAGCACCTCGAACTGTGCGATGGCCTCGTCCTCATGACAAAAACTCTTCACAATTTTCTGACCACTCAGCATCTCCTCAATGAAGCCGTTGGCAGCACCGAGACTGCGTTGCTGGTTGGTGAAATACTTAGCGGAACGTGCACCGAGTTTTCGTGTGGTGAAAACCATGACGAACGACATGACGATGGTGAGGACCGTCAGTGGCACACTCAACTCAATCATGCAGGCGATGGTGATAACCAGACTGAAAATCGTGTTGAACACCTGTGGTATGCTCTGTCCCACCAACTGGCGAAGGGTATCGACATCGTTGGAATAGACCGACATGATGTCGCCGTGTGCATGCTGGTCGAAGTATTTGATGGGCAACGATTCCATGTGCTTGAAAAGGTCGGTGCGCAGTCGTAACAGGGTTCCTTGCCCTACGTTGATCATGATGCGGTTGTTGGTGTAGGCGCATACCACTCCTATGGCAAGGATGATGCCGAGTTTTACCAAAGTGATGGCCAGAGGATGGAAATCGGGATTCGTTGTCTTGGTCAGCGGCATCACGTAGTCGTCGATAAGTGTGCGGATGAACATGGTCGAAACCAGACTGGTGATAGAGGAGACAATGATGCAAACCACCACCAATACCAATGCCCACTTATAACGGCTGGTGACGTAACGCATCAGACGCTTGAGTGTCTTCCACCCGCCCTCAGGCATACTCGCGTTGGCAAAACGACCAGCGTTAGGACCTCCACCGCGCATCCTGCCTCCTACGTCCATTCTCACACCGAAGATTTTCCTAAACTTTTTCATGCCGCACCTCCTTTCTGTTTCTCGTCAAAGTCGCCTGACAATTCAGTCTGGGTGCGGTAAATCTCGCTGTAAAGGTCACAGTGCTTGAGCAATTCCTCATGTGTGTCGAAACCTACCACCCGCCCGCTCTGCATCACAATGATACGGTCAGCGTCTGCCACACTCTGTATTCGCTGGGCGATGATGATTTTCGTGGTGTCGGGAATCGCCTCCTTGAAAGCCTTTCTTATTTTTGCGTCGGTGGCGGTGTCGCAGGCACTGGTGGAGTCATCCAGAATCAATATTTTAGGACGTTTCAACAATGCGCGAGCGATGCACAGGCGTTGTTTCTGACCACCGGAGACATTGTTACCGTTCTGTTCGATTATCGTGTCGTAACCGTCAATCATGCGGTCGATGAACTCATCGGCTACAGCCAGTCGGCATGCCTCACGACATTCTTCCAGGGTGGCATTGCTCTTTCCCCATCGGAGGTTGTCGAGGATAGTTCCCGAAAACAACACATTGTTCTGCAACACCATCGACACCTCGTTTCGGAGACGCTCCATGTCGTATTGGCGGACATCTATACCGCCGACCTCAACAGAACCTTTATTCACATCGTAGAGACGGCAGATGAGATTGCCCAACGTGGATTTACCACAACCTGTGCCACCTATCACTCCGATAGTCTCGCCCGACTTGATGCTCAAGTTGATGTCCTTGATAGCGTACTCACTGCTACCGTAAGAGAAACTGACGTTCTTGAACTTGATACTGCCATCAGACACGGACATCACAGGATGCTCAGGATTGGTGACATCGGCTTTCTCGTCCAGCACTTCAACGATGCGCTTTCCACTGGCTGCGCTCATCGTCATCTGGACGAAAATCATCGACAGCATCATCAAAGAGTTCAGAATGGTCATCACGTAGGTGAAGAGTGAGGTCAATTGGCCTGTACTCAGGTCGCCAGCCACGATGAAATGTGCACCGAACCACGACAGTGCGATGATACAGCCATAAACTACGGTGGACATCACGGGATGGTTGATGGCCATCAATTTCTCAGTGCCCACAAATAACTTGTAAAGCCCCTTTGCCGCACTGGCGAACTTTTTGTTCTCGTAGTCCTCTCGAACGAAGGCTTTCACCACACGGATGGCAGAGATGTTTTCCTGGACACTCTTGTTCATGTCGTCGTATTTGGTGAACACTTGTGTGAACAACTTCACCGTCTTGCTGATGATGAAGTAGAGTGAGGTACCGAGAATCGCCATGGCGATGATGAAGATCAAACTCATCTTCATATTGATGAACACGCACATGAAGATGCTGAACACCAAATTGAGCGGGGCACGTACCGATATTCGTAAAACCATTTGGAAAGCACTCTGCAGGTGGCTTACATCAGTGGTCATACGTGTGATCAGACCAGCGGTGCTGAACTTGTCGATATTAGAGAACGAGAACGTCTGGATGTTCTTGAACATGGCGTCTCTAAGGTTGTAGGCGAACCCCGAAGAGGCGAGGGCAGAGAATTTACCAGATAAAATGCCGAAGGTCATGCTCAATGCCGCCATCACAATCATGATGCCACCATAAAGATAAACATTGTTCATGTTGCCCTGCATGATGCCTCGGTCAATAATCCATGCCGTGACGTAGGGAATAAGCACCCCCATCACCACTTCAAGTGTGGTGAAGACGGGCGTGAGAATGGAGGCAGTCTTGAATCGACCGACATGACGTAATAAAGTCTTGATCATTTATAAATGTGTAAATATGTAAATAATTATATATTTTAATATCGTTATATCGTTATATCGGAATATCGTTATGTCGGGATATTGAATAGTGGTGATAACTTGCCTAATTCATCTATTTCTCAATTCTCTGAATCTCTGTGTCTCCTGGCTTGAAGAGATAGCCCACACATTTCTTGGCATCGGCCTTGTACGATTTCCATTCTATCTTGTTCCAGTCAATCAGTCCTGTATGTTGAGCAAGGGGGACATGAGGGATGAGAGAGCCGTCGCGCACGAGAATCACAGCAGGTATCTTCCCGACTTGGATTTCTTGGAAACCCCTGTTATAGACCTTACCATTTTGGTAGTCTATCCACTTGCCTTCTGGGAGGTAGCACATACGGCTGTCACCACTTTCCAACATAGGCGCTACGAGTATTTGACTGCCGAAAAGATATTCGTCTTCTACCAACCACGCACCGGGGTCTTTAGGGAACTCCACAAAGAGTGCGCGCACCATCGGCAAACCGCGTTCGCTACAGTCTTTTGCCTGGGCATAGACGTAGGGCATCAACTTGTATTTCATCTCGGCGCAGTCGCGGAAAGCTTTGGTGAAACTCTCGCTGATGAGCCAAGGTTCGGTGGGAGGTGCGCCGTGTGCACGGGTGTGTGACGAAAGGAAGCCGAAAGGCAACCAACGTCGATAGATATCCTCTGGTGATGCTGTCACGAAACCGCCCATGTCGTGACTCCAGAAAGAGAAGCCACTCAAACCAAAACTCAGGCCACCGAGTAAATCGCCGAGCATACCAGTATTGGTGGTAGCGGCATCACCTCCCCAATGCAGTGGATAACGCTGTGAGCCTGCCCATGCGCTGCGTGCCCAGATTACTCCGTCGCCACTGTATTGTTTCACGGCTTCCCAAAGGGCTTTGTTATAACGAAGGGGATAGAGGTTGTGCTCATACAGTCCCCCTTTTCCACTGGCGTAGAAACCGTTCAGAGGAGCAGCCTCGCCGAAATCGCATTTAATGACATCCACTCCTTGCCGAATCAGGTTGCCGATTTTCTCTTGGTACCAAGCCACAGTCTTCGGGTTGCTCAGGTCGAGCACTGCGTCTTCGTAAGGCATGCCGCCATTGGCGTTCTTCACGTGCATGCCGCCATCAATCAGTTCTTTGAAATAGCGGTTCTTAGGAGTGAAGTATGGTAGTTGCCACAGACATGTGTGGAAGCCCATGTCATCCATCTGCTTGAGCATACCTACAGGGTCGGAGAAACGGTCTTTGGCAAATTCATAGTCGCATTGCCAATCCACACCGAACCAACCCGTGTCGAAATGAATCACATCACTCGGTATCTTGTGTTTCCGCAACTGGTTGGCGATATCCATTCCTTCTTCCTGTGAGAAGTAGGTGATGCGGCTCATCCA
>CACYEC010000423.1 GCA_902773225.1 uncultured Bacteroidales bacterium | reverse complement strand
TTCATGGACATCGACCTTGACCAACTCCACGACGAAGAAGGACTGCCCATCGCTCGTCCTGATACTGTCTTTATAGGTGGTCATGGCGGCAATCTCCCAGAAATGATGACCAAAGCCCACCACTATCTGCAGCCAGGCGGCGTGATGGTCTACAACTGTGTTGACCCACAGACCATCACCGACCCGCGCATCCGCAAGGACAGTGAGGAATTGTTCTTTGCCACTGCCCACAGACTCGGTATGCAAGCAGAAGAACCATTATGTGTAGCCATCAACAACTATCACCCCATCCATATATTGAAAGCCACAAAAAAATGAGAATCGCCATCGTACCCTCCTCTGACCAAGGTAAAGGACTTGCCCAGCGCATCTCCACATTACTGTCGGCAGAAAGTCACATCATCAGCCGAAATACGGTCAGTTCCCAATTCCATGCCTACGACGCTTTCGTCTTTGTCGGTGCCCTTGGCATCTGCGTCCGCACCATAGGGCCACTGGCCAACGACAAACACACCGACCCGGCCGTCGTCTGCGTCGATAGCACAGGTAAACAAGTCATTTCTGTTCTGAGTGGACATATCGGCGGAGCCAACGACCTCACCCTTCAAGTGGCCTCACTACTCGGCGCCAACCCCGTCATCACCACACAGTCCGACAACCAAGGATTGTGGGCGCTCGACACCTTGGCCAACCGCTTTCATTGGACTCTTCATGCCGACACAAAACTGAACCCTATCATCTTCGCCTTCGTCAACCAGCAACCCACCGCACTGCTGCTCGACATCCGCGACGCTGGCACCGACTACCTGGAGTCCACCCTGCCTTCTCATGTCACAATCGTCAAGTCGATGGATGAGGTGGATGAGCGCTACAAATTGTTGATTACCGTGTCACCATTTGTATTGACACCGCCCCCACACACCCTTTTCTTGCAGTTCATTCCCAAGGTACTCACGATTGGCATCGGCCTTGCCCATCAAGCGCAACCCGTCGAAGAAATCCTTCAAGCCATCGACAACACAGTACGCAACGCAGGTTATTATCCTGCCGTCCGTGAATACTGCACCATTGATGTGAAGGCCGACGAACCAGTCATACTCGAACTGCAAAAACATGTTCCCATCCGTTTCTTCACCGCAGAAGAACTGGCGCAAGTGGATGTGCCGACACCTTCCGAAATCGTCAACCAGCATGTAGGTACCCCTTCTGTCAGCGAGGCCGCCGCCATCCTTGGTTCCAACCACGGCCGCTTGCTGATGCCCAAACAAAAGGGCGCGAACTTCACCGAGGCAGTGGCGATAGACGCTGTCTATGTGCGTGAAGGTCATATAGAAATCGTAGGAGCAGGTCCAGGCGACCCCGACTTGATATCCGTTCGTGGCCGTCGGATGCTTGAACGTGCCGACCTCATTCTCTATGCAGGTTCGCTCGTTCCCCGCGAACTCACCCTTTGTGCCAAGTCTGGCGCCACCGTCCGTTCATCCGCAGGCATGGACCTTGAGGCTCAATGCGCGCTGATGAAAGACTTCTACGACCGTGGTAAGTTCATCGTGCGTCTCCATACAGGCGACCCTTGCATCTTCGGTGCCATTCAGGAGCAGATGTCGTTCTTCGATGCCCATCAGATGTCGTATCACATCACCCCAGGGATATCCTCTTTCCTTGCCGCAGCCGCAGAACTACGCTCGCAGTTCACCATCCCCGAACGGTGCCAGACCATCATCCTCACCCGAGGTGAAGGACGCACGCCCATGCCAGAAAAAGAGAAACTCCACCTGCTGGCGCGCAGTCAAAGCACGATGTGCATCTTCCTCAGCGCCAGCATCGTGGATGATGTGCAGGCACAACTCCTTCAAGAGTATCCTGCAGAGACACCCGTTGCCGCATGCTACCACCTGACCTGGCCCGACCAGCGCATCTACCGTGGTCAACTCAAGGATTTGGCCAGCATCGTCAAGGACAACCACCTCACTCTCACCACGATGATTGTGGTGGGCGAGGCCATCGACAACCGCAGCCACACTTCCCTGCTCTACGACAAGCACTTCACCCACTTGTTCCGAAAAGGAGAGTAAAAACACCACCCTCATCTTGATTTCCCAGAATTAGAGTATTAAAGTTTTTGATTCCATCATGCTCATTATCGGAGGCACCACAGAAGGCAGAAAGGCAGTGGAAGTGCTCGACCAGTCAGGCAAGCCCTTCTACTATTCCACACGCAGCAGTGAACAAGACATCACGTCCGAACACGCTGTTCGCATCACGGGTGGGATGGATGCCCATGAGATGACAGAGTTCTGCGTCCAGCACCATATCCGAGTTCTTATCGACGCGGCTCACCCATTTGCCACTGGTGTGCATCAGAACGTGATGACAACGGCACTGGAACTCGGGATTCCTACCATTCGATATGAGCGGAAGTACCCACCCCACACGTCCGACATTGTATGGTGCACCGATTTCACCGATGCAGTCCATAAACTTCAGCACGACGGCATCAAACGGCTGCTTGCCCTCACAGGAGTGCAGACTATTGGCAAACTGCAGTCATACTGGCAGAATCACGAATGTTGGTTCCGTATCTTACAAAGAGAATCCTCATTGGGCATTGCTCTACAGCAAGGTTTTCCCTCCGACCATTTAGTCTATTACCCCGATGACCCTATGCAAGCCCTTCGTCCCGATGCCATACTCACCAAGGAAAGTGGTGAGAGCGGAGGTTACTTAGAGAAAATCAACGAGGCCAAAGAGCTGGGCATACGGGTGTATGTTGTGCAACGACCAGCCCTGCCTGACGGTTTCCAGACCTGCAACGGCCCGCATGGACTGCGGTTGCTTGTCCAACGTCTTGTCCCCGATTTCTTCGACCTGCATACTGGTATTACGACAGGAACATGCGCCACAGCGGCAGCCATCGCCGCGCTGACCCGCCAATCCACCGTATGGGTACACATCCCCGATGGTGAGGACATACCCGTGGACATCCATCATACCGGCGACCTCACTGCGACCGTCATCAAACAAGCAGGCGACGACCCCGACCTCACCGACGGAATAGAGATATGCGCAACTGTGAGCACCTTTTCATCCGATGCGAGGTATGGTGGAGAACGCATCATCATCAAAGGTGGCACGGGCATCGGCACCGTCACCCTTCCGGGACTCGGTCTGCCCGTTGGCTCACCTGCCATCAATCCCGTACCCCAACAGATGATACGAGACAACCTTTTGCCTCTGTTAAAAGAGAACGAATGCGTGGAAGTAGTCATCTCCACCCCTCAAGGGGAAGAAATCGGCGCACGCACCTTCAATCCCCGAATCGGTGTGCAAGGTGGTATCAGCATTATCGGTACCAGCGGTATCGTACAGCCTTTCTCCAACGAGGCACGGATAGAGAGCATCCGTCGTGAGATGTCGGTAGGTGTGGCCACAGGTTCGCCACGAATCGTCATCAACAGCGGTGCCAAGAGTGAAGAGTTCCTCCGTGACTACTTTTCCGTCCTTCCTCCACAGGCTTTCATCCATTATGGCAACTTCATTGGCGAAGCCATCCGCTTTGCCAATGAGTTGGGAGTCACTCATCTTAGCCTCGGATTGATGATTGGCAAGGCGGTGAAACTGGCTGAAGGTCACCTTGACACGCATAGCCACAAGATTACGATGAACCAGACTTTCATCCAACAACTGGTCACCGAAGCGGGCATCCGCACCGAACTACTTCCACCACTCAACATGGCTCGCGAACTTTGGGACATTCTTTCCCCAGATGATATGCAACGGTTGGCCTCCGTCATCATCCAGCATTGCCACACGCATTGCGACCCATTGCTTCCAAACGGTCATCTCGACATCCTACTGATTTCTGAAAACGGACAAATACTCACGCAACAATGAAAAAAATACTTCTCTGCTTTCTCGCTTGCTCCATAGCGATGATATCATGCAATAATAAGCCATCAGAAAACTCTGAAAAATCAGGATATTCCGAAAACTCTGAAAAAACAGATTCAGCCTACTCCATCCGCTATGCCCAAGGTTTCAAGGTAGAGCGGCACGACGGTTGGCTGTTACTGGAGATTTCCGACCCGCAATCTTCCAATCAAGCAGACACCTACCGTTTCGCACTCGTCTCAAGCGATGACGCAAAAACACCTGCTGACATGCCACGCATCAAGGTGCCTGTACAGAATGTAGTTTGCACCACGACATTGCAACTCAGCGGTTTTCTCAAACTCCAGGCACTTGACTACATATCAGGCATCATGAGCGCCAAACGCCTCTTCTCGCCCACGCTCAAGCAATACCTCGACCAGGGGAAGATAGTGAAAGTGGGTAAGGAAGGCGATTTTGATGTGGAACTCATCCTTGCCTCCCAACCATCAGCCATCCTTGTCTCACTCTCTAAGCGAGGTGGTTTTGACAAACTCGAGGACCTGGGTTTTCCCCTCATCCCCTATATGGGTTACCAAGAGACTTCCCCATTAGCCCAGGCGGAATGGATTAAGTTTGTGGGATTGCTGACGGGGCAATCACAAGAGGCCGACAGCATTTTCAATACAATCGAACATAGTTATTTATCGGCACGCGACTCTATCCAATCATATTTACAGACCACCACAGCGGAAACGCCATCAAGCAAAGACTCAACTACGTACCGTCCGTACGTGTTGTATGGCAAGTTGCATGGCGACAACTGGTATGCGATGGGTGGCGAGAGTTTCATCTCCAAGATTTGCAAGGATGCCGGCGCCCGTTATTTCATGGTTGAAGACAACCGCACTGGTGGGGTGAATCTTGATTTTGAGAACATCTACGCCATGGCCAACAATGTGGATTACTGGATTATCCAGAACAAGAGTCACACTGCTTTGACTTACCAGTCGTTACTGGAGGAAGACGAACGTTACGCCGACTTCCGTCCATGGAAAGAAGGACACATTGTCTGCTGCGACATGGGCCAGACACCCATCAACGAACTCTCGCCGATGGAACCCGACACCATCCTGCTCGATTTCATCCATGCCTTTCATCCAGAATTCATGAACGACTACCATCCCAAGTATTACCAAAACATCAGTCGATAAAGATATGAAGTTGCGTTTTCTTCTCATAGTCATCCTTGTGGTGGTGTTCTTCCTTCTCAACATCATCATCGGTAGTGTCAACATCCCCCTTTCCGAAGTGATTGACACCCTTTTCGGTACGGGTGACAGTGCCACACAGGTGTCGCAGAACATCATCCTCAAGTCACGCCTTCCCCAGGCCGCTACAGCCTTGGCTGCTGGTGCGGGACTGGCCATCAGTGGACTGCAGATGCAGACCATCTTCCATAACCCATTGGCCAGTCCTTCGGTCTTGGGCATCAGCAACGGTGCCTCTTTGGGTGTGGCACTTGTGGTACTGCTTTCAGGCAGTCTGGGCGGTGTGGCGTTGAGCAGTCTGGGTATTGCAGGCAATGCCATGCTCATTGTCTCCGCCATCATTGGCTCCCTATCCGTCATGGCACTCATCCTGGCCATTTCGCAACACGTGAAAGGCAACGCCACACTGCTAATCATCGGTGTGATGATAGGTTATGTTGCAACTGCCATCATTGGTGTGCTGAAATACTTCTCCAATGAGGAGGATATCCGTGCTTATGTGATTTGGGGCTTGGGTAGTTTCTCTCGGGTCAGTGCTGGTCAGGTGTGGCTGTTCGTCAGTTGCATGGCTGTGTTGACCCCCCTGAGCATGTTATTAGTCAAGACGATGAACCTATTGCTCTTGGGCGAGCAGTACGCACAGAACCTTGGGCTGAACATCTCTCGTGCGCGAGTTCTTGTCATCAGTTGTTCGGGCATCATGGTGGCGATAGTCACCGCCTACTGCGGTCCCATCATGTTTTTAGGGCTGGCCGTTCCCCACTTATGCCGTGCCATCTGGCACACCAATGACAACCGCGTCCTCATGCCTGCCACTGCACTCACTGGTTCTGCCTTGGCATTGGCCTGCAATCTCATCGCGCGTATGCCTGGCATGGAAGGCGCATTGCCCGTCAATTCCGTCACCGCCTTGATTGGAGCGCCTATCGTCGCCTCCGTGCTTTATCGCCACAAGACCGACCTGATGTAGAATCGAAGCGGGGTACGCAGGCAAGTTACCTGTGTACCCCGCTTTGGTTTTGACTGCGATGGCAGGCTACATTCCACCCCACCCCTGCCCCTCCCCTTAAATGGGAGGGGAGTCTCAGTACGCGGTTTGTCAACGGTCAATGGTCAACGGTCAATGGTCAACGGTCAATGGTCAATCAGCGTTCTGAACTGCTGAATACCTTGGTGATTGATGTCGAGAGATTCGACCTCTTCAAGAAACTTGAGTGCCTTTTCCGTGTCGCCCATGCCGTAGTAACCGAGGGCGAGCATATACTTGCAATGAATGAGGTTTTTCGTGTCCAAGGA
>CACYEC010000422.1 GCA_902773225.1 uncultured Bacteroidales bacterium | reverse complement strand
TCCATCCTGCTGAGGTCGGGGTTCGTGGGGTCGAGTTTTCCGTCGTATGTCTTCGGCTTCCCTCTCTTCCCCGTCCTCGGGCCTGTGCTGGCTGAAAGAGAACAATGTCAACATCTACAACACAAAATAATAATAGAGGATAAAGATTATGAAACAGCATATTATACTATCAGCCATCACAGCAATGGCTTTGGCTGCCACGTTACCGACAAGGGCACAAAACGACAACAGCACATTCAGTGTCATGACCATCAACGTTGATGGTCTCCCTGGCAAGTTCCTGTTTTTCAATGTGAACGAAGACGGTCCCAAATCGGCCGGAAGCGAGGATATCAGCATATAC
Organism: uncultured Bacteroidales bacterium; assembly: GCA_902773225.1. Lineage (GTDB taxonomy): Bacteria > Bacteroidota > Bacteroidia > Bacteroidales > Bacteroidaceae > RUG11857. The sequence continues at coordinate 4,323 of CACYEC010000422.1, read as the reverse complement.
ATGGCTGCCAAGGACTGCGACATCGTCGCCATGCAGGAAGACTTCAACTACCGTTGGGAAATATGGTCGCGGCTCTTTGCCAACTACGAACACGACGAGTGGACTGGCGGTGTCATCTACGAAGACATGGAGGATGTGGACTTCATCCATCCGCAGAACATCAAACTGAAATGCGACGGACTCAACATGGCATGGAAACGCGAATGCAAATCAACGTCCTACGAGAGAGTTCCATGGAACCGAAGTTTCGGAAAGTTCAGCCATGACTTCGACGACATCGTCACCAAGGGATTCCGCCGACATGAGGTCACCCTACATGACGGCACAGAGTTGGTTGTCTATAACATGCACATGGATGCCAGCAACGAGCGAGACGAACGCCTCGGCAACGACACGAAGGACCGAGAGACACGCGTCGCTCAGTGGGAACAACTGCGACAGCACATCATGGAACGACTCGACAAAAGGCCGGTTCTTATTGTCGGCGACATGAACAGCTATTACTATCGCGACCCCATAAAGACCACATTCATCGATTCCATACAGTCAACGGGACTCGCTACCGTGAACGATGTCTGGGTGGAGAAACAATGGAATGGCATCTATCCTGAATTAGGAAGCGAGCCGAGGACAGACGAGACGCTCGACAAAGTTCTATACATCAACCCCATAGAAGCAGAATACATCATCTCTCCCATGAGCGTAGAGCTTGACCGCGACGGCTACAACAACGCAGAAGGCAAACCCTTAGGCGACCACTATCCACTTATCGCCCACTTCGCCATCACACCTACAGACTTGATTAATAGCATCGATATCGTCGATACAGCCACTTCTGCCAACGACGAATGGTACTCACTTCAGGGTACTAAGGTTGGAGCCAAAGACAAAGGCATCATCATCAGCCGTAATGGGCAGAAGAAACTCCAGAAATAAAAGTTCATCGGCACAAGCCATCGTGTTGATGGGTTGTGCCGACGAAATGACCAGCATATATTGCAACGATATCAACGATATCTGTGATGCGCTGCAAAGAGGTGAATCTGTGGAGTTGGAACTACTTTACCAACTTCTTTTGGTTGCCCTGTATTACTATGCCTTTAGTGTTTTCGTCAGCAGGTGTTCCGTTAATCTGATAAGCACGGTTGGAAGCAGCTGATGCGGGATGCGTGATGACATTGACCCCAGTGGATTGACCAGTCAAACGGGCATACTCCTCTTTAGCGGCAGCCAAGTCGGCAAGGAACTCAGCGTTGGAGTGCAGAGTTGCCACACTAGCAGCGGCTAACATTCTAGACGCATCTACATCGCTTTGCCAATGGTAGCCAAGAATGACACGGCTCTGTCCCCATTCATAGCCAAGTTTGAGAATGGCATTTTGATTATCGGGATTCACTTCAGCTAAAAGCAAAGCCAGTCCCCATCCTCTGACTGTGTGACCTGAAGGATAGGATCCTGCATTACGTTCAATTTCTTCGTCATTGGGATACGGTGTAGATTCATTGAAACGAACGTATGGGCGTTTACGACTGTATTCAGCCTTGGGAAAAGTGGCAGTGAGTCGTAAAGTGGGAACAGACTTGTGCACCAGTCTGTAAATTGCTGGTGTTTCCTCTTCAGAGATTGTCATGCCGAAAGGCTCGCTAAAGAGAGCCGCCATTCTTTTCGGATCTTTGACCACATGACTGAGGGCCATTTCCAAACGGTCAGTGTCAAGACGCTGTTGTTTGCCCCACATATACTGTGTGATGTCATAAACGAACTGCGTGGATGTGGTGTCGGGGGGAGCTGGTAGGAAAAGCACTGCGTTGGGCAGTTCTTCGGCGGTCATGTAGGTCTCATATTCTTCTTGTGCAGAAAGACTTAAAGCAGCCATCATCGTGGCTACTACCATTGTGTAAAATCTTTTCATTGTATGTTCTTTTTAGGAGTTATTGATTTTCAAGCAAAAGTATTAAAAAAAAATAATTTCAGCATGAAAACGATAAAAAAGTTTTCAAGACGATAAAGAGGAATGCCTATTAAGTCGTCCACAACTTCCACAAGGCATTAGTCTTTTTTACATGAAAGGCGGCACATAAGATACCAGATGTCTATTCTGACGGTAAATGACGATGGATAGGCAATGAGAGCGGACTAATTAATATCCGTATTAGCTTCGAAAGCCTATCATTCGCAACATCTTTCCAATGATACTTTTCCATCTATTGAAAGCATCACCAATAGTAAAAAGTGGTGAACCTAACGCTTCGATAATCTCAACGTTTTCTTTTTTGTCGCTAAACCAGTTCTTCACCTCATCAACTTTAATATCCATTCCAGAAGCCCCTTTCCATGCATCTCCCGATTTCCCTCCATAATGATGAAGGTATCTTTCATGGTTTTTCACCGCTCTGACTTTCAGTCCTTCAGCCAATACTTGACTTTGTAGTTTCGTGATAGACCACCACCATTCGAACGATTCATCAAGTCGATATTTATCGTATAAGTATTTATCAATCAGCAAGCAGTATCCATCAGCCCTGATCGGTTCGTAAATGACAGCCCCAAATGAAGATATTCCGCCTTCTTTCGGGTGGATTTCGATTAGTTTATTAAAACACTCAGGGTCACAGACTTTAACATCTGAGTTCAGCAATAAATAATGAGTAGCATCTTTCCTTGCGTATTGGCTAGCTATGTTGTTGCCTTTGGCAAACAAGTCATTACGTGGATTAAAGACCAAAACGTCAATCAAATGCTCATCCTTTAATCGCTGTAAAAGTTTTTTCGTTGGTGTTTCCGAGTTATTGTCAAGAACAACCAACTCCAAGTTATCAGTTCTTTTTTTTGCCTCGTTAACACCTTTGATAGATTCCAAAACATATTCTGGGGCATTATACGTTAACATTAAAATTGAAATTTTCATGAACACTTGTTGTTTAGAGGATTAAATATTACACAAATATGAGAATTCCTTTTTCATGGTGCAAAAATAAATAAAATATAAATCTTTCGCAAGTGAATATTCATTAATCAAGCGATTAATGTATCTATTTGATATAGTTTATGGAACTTAGGATTCTCATCAATGACTGCGGAGAGCAGTTCACTGGCATCAGCAGTGACACACCTGTACTGCGTAAATAATAGTCTTCCAAGCTAAACAGCATGGGTCCCAATACAGATGCAGTTGTCAGGCCAGTACAACCCTTGAAGGCATTGTATCCGATTTCCGTCACCGAGTCGGGGATGACGATGCTCGTCAGTTTCTTGCAACCTTTGAAGGCATTTTCCACAATATATGCTGTCCCTTCGGGAATGATTCCCAACCCGTCTGTGATTTCATATTCTGCCATAATTCAATGCGATTCGCCTTTAATCGCGAGGTCCTAATTAGGTGTTTAGTTATTAGGCCTTCGGTCGAGACTGTCGAACCGATGGAGCAACGAGCGCCATCAAGCTTGCTTGTTTGGCCGTGTCGGGACAGATGTCGGCGTAGCCAACGTGAGCAGTTTCGTGCCTTTAAGACACAAATATAGCAACTTTTCTGCTAAAATTCATTGCCTCTCCTTAAATGATGTTAAATGGCCGTAAACAAAGACTGCCAAACGGTTAAACAAACCAAAATATGATGGGTTTCTTTGATTATTATAAAGTATAGTTTAGAATTATTTACTAATTTTGCAAAGTAAACTTCAGAATTCCAGTATGGACAAGCAAGTCATCAAAACCGTAATTGGCGAAAAGCAACAGCAAATAGGCAGGACCAGATTGTTGCAACGTAGTGGTCTGTTCGATGAGCATTCGTGTTATGTGCTCGTGGGTATTCGCCGGGCGGGCAAGTCGTATACGCTCTATCAGGATATGCAGGCCAGAATCTCTGCAGGAACAGCTAAGGTGGAGGACTTCCTTTACATCAATTTCGAAGACGAGCGTCTGGCATCGATAAAGCCTGATGAACTTGGGGTATTGCTGGATGCCTATTGGGAGATGTACGACCAGAAGCATCCACTCATATACCTTGACGAGATTCAGAACATCGACGGATGGGAGAAGTTCGCCCGCAGGCTGGCTGAAGAGAAGTTCCGTATCATGATAACCGGCAGCAACGCTAAGATGCTCAGCCGGGAGATTGCCTCCACACTTGGTGGCAGCTACATTCAGCGTAATATCTACCCCTTTTCCTTCGAAGAATATCTGGACTATTACGGCATCCTGCTTGACAAGAACTGGGAGTTCCAACCGGAAAAGCGACTGGCGGTGGTGCGCCATTTCAACGAGTACTTCTATCGTGGAGGATTTGCCGAGTCGTTCGACAAGGCTGACAAACGGGAATGGCTG
>CACYEC010000421.1 GCA_902773225.1 uncultured Bacteroidales bacterium | reverse complement strand
TGACAACTGCAAATATACATAAAAAATCACAAGTTCAGACAAGAAACAGTGCGAAAATGTTGCATAAAAACAACATCTTCGCCTGTTCCGATGTATCAATAACCGAAAATATCCTCTGTGCTCAGTTTCTTGACAGGAGCGATTCTTTCCAGACTCTGCATGTCGAGTTCTTTTTCATTGCCGAGGATGAGGTAGCGATAGGATTTGTCGGCCATCATCTGATGTTCGAAATCCACAATGCTCTGCAATGTGACACCTGGCAACTGCTGGTAGATTTTCTCATTGATGTCGAAGTCGATGCCCTTGAGTTTGGCATTCAGATAAGCATAGAGAATCGAGAACTTGGTGATGCGTTGTGATGCCAGTCGTTTTGTGACCGCGTCTTTAGCCACATTGAATGCAGCCTGGCTTTCCGGCATGTGGTTGAGAATGCTATGGAACTGGTTCACGCAATCCATCATCTTGTCGTTCTGGGTGATGATGTAGGTGTAGTAGTATTCAGGATGGTTCTTTCGCACGGGGTCGTTATAGAGGGCTGATGCGCTATATGCCAAACCACGTGCCTCGCGAAGTTCCTGGAAGACCACACCATTCATGCCACCGCCGTAATATTCATTGAAGACCTCTTTCACAGCCAGGTTGTCCTGATTCCAAGGCTGGTTCTGATTGTGGTACATGATCATGTAGATGTTCTTCGCATCGTACGGTGCAAGCAAAATCTCATTGGATGTTGCTGTCTGCTCTTGATATTCCTTGCCTTCCGGCACAGGCAATAGTTTCTTGGCAGTCTTGTGATACTTGCTGACCACAGCGAAAAGTTGTTTTTCGGTGTAAGGTCCATAGTAAAGGCACGTATGGTTATAGGTCGGCAGATTCTTGAGCAAATCAACAAATTGCTGTGGGTCGGTTTTCAGTTCCGACTCGCTCATGATGTTGCGCTGGCTGTTGTAGGCGCCATACATGCCGTATGCGGTCAGCGCGCTGAAATTGCCTCTTTGGTTGGTCTTGGCATCCGAGCGTGCCTTGAGGACAAGGTCGACGTAACTGTTGTATGCCTCCTTGTCAACATTGGCGTTCTTGATGTAGTTCTCCAGAAGTGCGAGCGCTTGTGGCAAGTTCTCGTTCAGTCCGCTGAGTGAGATGACGATGCTGTTGCCTCCCACTCGGATTGAGTAGTTGCAAGCCAACTGATAGAATTTCTCCTTGATTTGTGCGGCGGATAACTTGTCGGTACCAAGATAGTCGATGTAGTCGGCAGCCACCTCATATCGTTTGTCGCTTTCCGTGCCGAACTGGTAATGGAAAGCGAGGTTGAAGAGGTCGTTTTCCTTGTTCTGGATGTAGAGTACAGGCAACTTGCGCTTGGTCTGGGTGACGGATAGGTCTTTCTTGAAGTCGAGGAACCTGGGTTGGATGGGTGCGACATAGGCCTCTTGGATGTCCTTGACAAACTGGCTCATCTGGTCGCGGTTTGCTGCGATAGGTGTGATGGCGGGTTTGTCGATTTTCTTCTGCGACTCATCCACTCCTTGGCGCTTGTTGACTGCCACGTAGTTGTCTTTGAAATATCGGTTGGCGAACTCCACCACATCCTGTTTGTTGATAGCGGCAATACGGTTGATTTTGTTCACTTCCTGTTCCCAGGGTATGCCGTTGATAAACGCGTCCACGAATTTGTCGGCACGGCTTCTGTTCTGTTCCAGCGAACGGTAATACTGCAACTTCATGTTGTTGACAATGGCAGGGAGCAAAGCATCGGAGAAGTCGCCTTTCTTAAGTTTTGCAATTTCATCAAGCAGGAGACGACGCACCTCTTCGAGTGTCTGTCCCTCCTTGGGGGTACCAGCGAGAAGGAATATCGAGTAGTCGGCAAGTCCTTCCAAGACTCCGAAAGCGGAGAGCATGGTCATATTCTGGTTGATGTCGATGTCGATAAGGCCGGCCTTGCCGTTGTTGAGCAGTTCGCCAATGAGTTCAAGCGTGTCGCATTGAAGCGATGCGGCCTTGTCGAAACGCCATCCGAGCCAAATGGTTTCCGCTTCCGGGCCAACCACCGTGGTGTCTTGTGGTGATGTGATGGGTTTCAGGGAAGGGAAAACAGGTTGCCTCACATCAGCCCCAGGTTTCCACATACCGAAATACTTGTCGATGATGGCGATGGTCTGGTCGGGGTCGAAATCGCCAGCCATGCAGACCGCCACGTTGTTGGGCACATACCAGTGGTTGAAATAGTTCGTGATGTTCACGATAGACGGGTTTTTCAGGTGTTCCTGCGTGCCAATGGTCGTCTGTGTGCCGTAGGGGTGAGTTGGGAAGAGTTTGGCGCAGAGAGCCTCGAAGAGTTTGTTTTGATCTTGGCTCAGTCCGATGTTGTATTCCTCATAGACAGCCTCGAGTTCGGTGTGGAAACCGCGGATGACCATATTCTGAAAACGGTCGGCCTGTATTTTCGCCCAGTTCTCCACCTCATTGCTGGGGATGTCCTCTGTGTAGCAAGTCACGTCCAGGCTGGTGTAAGCATTTGTACCCTCAGCGCCAATGGTCGCCATCAGTTTGTCGTATTCGTTGGGTATGAAATACTGGGCTGCCACTTGACTTACGCTGTCAATCTCGTGATACTTGGCCTTTCTCGCCTCAGGTTCTGTGATTCTCCTGTATTCCTCGTACAGGTCAGTGATTTGCTTGAGCAATGGAGCCTCAGTCTCGGGGTTGTTGGTTCCGAACAGCTTGGTACCCTTGAACATCAGGTGCTCCAGATAGTGGGCCAGGCCAGTTGTCTCAGCCGGGTCGTTTTTCGAGCCAGTGCGCACGGCGATGAAAGTCTGGATGCGAGGTTTCTCCTTGTTGACTGACAGATAAACCTTCAGACCATTGTCGAGGGTGTAGATGCGGGTCGCCATAGGGTCGTTCTCGACTGTCTCGTAATTGTAACTTTTCTGGGCAACGGTGCTGGCGCAAGCCATGAAGGTCATGGCAAGCGACAAGATAAATTTCATTGTTCTCATTTTCTTTATTTTATTGTATCCAAGAATTTTCTGAAAACCATTTCAGGGATATCCCCCAGGGTGTATTCGTTTTCCGCGTCCTGACGGACAGTCTTGACCCACAGCGCTCTCGTCTCATCGGCAGTCTCGGTCCATTTTGCTTCGTCGTAGAACATCTTTCCCTCTTCTCTTTGGATGACGGAATGCGCATATCCTGCGCAGTTGCCAGGATAGTCGTTCTTGATGCGGCGGAGGCATTCGGTAAGTGCCTCTACCGTATTCACCACCCCGTCCTCCACGTCGGTGAGCAAACGCATGATTTCTTTGCGAGGTGCCAATAATCCCGCAATGTCAATCCATTGGTCAGCGCCTGTGTCGTAAGAAGAACTCATGTTCCCCTCATGAATGACATTGCCGATAAAGACCTTTATGACCATGTCATAGTAACGATGGGCGCGTACCAAATCCTCTCTGCGTATGAAGCCCTTGCCGTAGGTGTATTCTTCGACGTTCTCACCCTGCTCAGCCACGAGACGTCGAAGTATGTCGCGTGCCTCCATCACTTGTTGCACAAGGTATGGGTTGGGGAAGTCGGTGTGGATGTAGTCGTGCCGGTTGCCAAGTGGCCGGAGGTCGCGTTTCTTCCATTTCTCCACATCGCGCCAAACACCTACCGAACAGAAGTTGCGTCCTGGCTCGATGTAAGTCTTTCCGTCAGTCACAGTGATGATGGAGAAAGGCATGGTGCTAAGGTCGGGATGGGACGTAAGGTCACCTTTGAGCAGTGAGAAAGCGCCGATATGGGCAGGCCAGTCGATATGGCTGTTCACGGTGGTTTTTGCGCCTCGTTCGAACCTGCCCCAGTGCAGTGGCCCCGTTTTGTAGAGGTGGTTGCTTTGGTTCACGCCAGCCGCAGCGTCGTAGAAAAGGAACAATCCCCCCACTAAGAAAGTGGACTTGTGGCGTGCGGTGCAGAATGGTCCAAGGAAAGAGGCATTGGTTTCACCATTCTCCATCACACAGTTGGCGAAAAACAGCGACGAGGTAGCGGTGAATCCCTTGCCGATATGCGCATTCTCGCCGACAAAACAACTGTCCACCTTAGCACCATCAACCACCGAGGCGCCTTGAGCGACGATAGTGTTCTCTATAATAACATCACTGCCTATGAATGTCGGTGCCTCGTCGCAACTCAGGAGTGAGGTGTTGCTGATGCGGCTGGCACCTTGCACCTCGCAGAAGTCGCCCACGCGTGAGTTACTGATTTCACGGGTGTAAGTGATTCTCACGTGTTCGCCGATGACACCTCTTTCGCAGGCTTCGGCGTTCATGGCGCATGTTTTCTTCACCATCTTGAAGACGGCATTGCTCTGAATCATCAGGCAAGCGAGTTGTGCGGTGAGTTGGTCGGTCAGCACCACGTTAGGTTCGCCGCCCTCGCTCAACACGGACAATTCGATGCCATTGCCGAAGTCGGTGGCCAAGGCAGAGACTGTTCCCACATTGGAGATGTAACAACCTGGCCCGATGTCGTAACCAGAGATATGTCCCGAAACGTTCTCTATCAAGCAGTTGTCGCCAATGGATACATTGCGGAGAGTGGCGTTTCGTAAGCCAGAACGTTTCCAGAACCCTTCCTCCACCTCTATGCTGTCGTAGAAAGCACCCAGTTCGACGGTGCCATAGAAACATACATTGTGCACTGCGTCGGGACGGAATTCATCCGAAACCATGACAGCCAGCCAGTTCTCGGCTGTGCAACCTTGTTCTTCAAGCAAGGTAATCTCTTCATCTTCAAGCAGGCGCATAATAAAAAAAGGGGGAGTTAAAGGGGGAGTTAAAAAGGGAGTTAAAGGGGACGATAGTTGGGTTAATGGGGAGTTAAGGGGGGATAAAAGGGAATTAAAAAGGGAGTTTAAAAGGGAGTTAAATTTCCTCTCCCTCTTCGTTGTAGTTCTGGAAAAGGAAGTCGTTGTAAGGGTATTTTTGGACGTGCAGTTCTTTCACTTTTTTGTAGAGCATATCCTTGAAGCCCTGCATGTTGGTTTGCTCTTTGGCCGAGATGAAAAAACAGTTGTCGTGCATCTTCGCCATCCAAGTCTTCATCAACTCATCGAGCGAGATGTTTTCCTTGGTGGCGGGTGTGAGGTCGTCGGCCTCCTTCTCCACCCATGTGTAAGCGTCGATTTTGTTGAATACGAGAATGGTGGGTTTGTTTGAGGCATCGATGTCGGCCAGCGTCTTATCGACCACAGAGATTTGCTCCTCGAAGTCGGGGTGGGAGATATCGACCACATGGAGCAGAAGGTCTGCTTCTCGTACCTCGTCAAGTGTGCTCTTGAATGAATCGACAAGGTCGGTTGGCAGTTTTCGAATGAATCCCACGGTGTCGCCGAGCAGGAAGGGCAGGTTGCCGATGATGACCTTTCGGACGGTGGTGTCGAGTGTGGCGAAGAGTTTGTTCTCGGCAAACACCTCGCTCTTGGCGATGAGGTTCATGATTGTGGATTTTCCGACATTGGTATATCCCACAAGAGCCACACGGATGAGACGCCCACGGTTCTTGCGTTGGGTCACTTTCTGCGTGTCGATTTCCTTGAGGCGCTGTTTGAGCAACGACATACGGCTGAGGATGATACGGCGGTCCATTTCAAGCTGGGT
>CACYEC010000420.1 GCA_902773225.1 uncultured Bacteroidales bacterium | reverse complement strand
GTCACGATGATCCCCATGTACACCGTGTACAGGGCGGCGGTCGGCTGGAGCATCATCAGCACGGACAGCCATGTCATGTAGAAAAACCAGAACAGCGCCGTCCACCATGCCAGTTTCTTGCTGAACTGCTGCCGTGGGTCTATTCGGTTGCTCATGGCGTCACCTCCCACTTCCTTCTGTAGTCATCATAGCACAATTGGTAGTGCGGATACAATGAAAATTATGTTGCATTGCATGGTATCCATTCTGTGCCGTTATACCTGTATGGGTCACATTGTATAAATTGTGTTCCATCATAGTATTTAGCGACGCACTCAACGAATGACGAACCATTGTAGTAACCAACCGTTGACTCCTTTGGAGTATATTGAATTAGTAATGTGCAGGCGTATTTGTCTTGAGTTGATATGCCAGTAGTTTCAACAAATATTTTTGATTCTCCACTTAACAACTCAAATGCATTTTCTGTATATTCATATTCACAATAACGAACATTTAATGATAAACCATTATGTGAATATGATTTCCACTTTTCTGTTATGTCACAGACTTTATGGTCTGAATTTAACTCACCGGCATATATTGTAAAATAGTGTTGTTGATTATATAAACTTGACATTAACGTATTGATTTGTATACTTTTTATATTTCTTATAGGACTGTCAAGGTTTACTCGATGAGCTTCAACATCTGGATAAATATATGCACCTGCATAATAAGATAGATATATACTGTTAACCGGAGTGTACATTATTTCACCATGTAGAATTGTTGTTGACGTAAGTGAAGTGCTTGCTGTAGTTACAAGCAATTGAGCCGCTCTTGAGAATCCAATTCCATTATCAATTAATGTTACTTCCGCAGTGTCCGAGTTGTTAAATAAAATAGTGCAAACTTTTGTTTCAATGCCTTCGTTACTGATTGCATATATGTCAAAATTTTCAGAAACAACGGCACTTGGCAATGTAAAACTGATGTTGTCTATAGTTTTTACATCAAAAAAACGCGAAGTTGAACTGTACCCAGCACTTGGGTAATCTGCTCTACTAATATCTTGACAATTGATTATTTTGCCTGATGATGGCATCATATATATGTCTACAGTCATTCTATAACTTGGCATAATATCACCTCGTTTCAGTTAACGGGTTCCAACCAAATCATCCCTTCCGCCAGTCCCGTAGTCGGTTCTGTGGAGGAATAGATGATGTAACTTGCTGGGAATGCACCAACATTTTCCAAAGCCTGTGCCTTCTGTGCATCAGTCAGCGTCTGTTCACTGACCTTTACCGTTTCTGAATCAATCCCATAGATGGTCGTATCCAGTGTGTCCCAGTTTCCGTTTGTCTTGCTGTTGTCCGGGGCTGCATTGCTATCCTGTTTTACCAAATTGTAATGAGTCGTACTTCCGTCTGCCATAGTACACGTCCTCCCTTTCCCTTATAATGAAAAGACACCAAACGATGATTGCTCACCATTTGGTGCCTTTGCTATTTATTTCCGACTATAATATACCACGCTTAAAATCAGATTGCAAACGAATCTTACGCAGAATACTTCAGATACGAACTTTTGATTTTCGCACTGCTGGACCGGTAGTACTTCATGGTCGTATCCACCTTGTCGTGCCCGACGAGGACGGCCACCTCCTGGATTGGCATTCCCCTGTTCAGTAGGCGTGTAATCAGCGTCCTGCGGAACTTGTGCGGGTGGATGTCCCTCACTCCGGATATCTCTTCAAGGCGGCTGAACATGGCCCTCACGCCGTTGGGTTGCATCCTGGCCGTCGCCCTTCCGGCAAACAGGGCCGGAGACTTGTCCTTCCTCTGGGCGAAGTATTCACGCAAGGTCATGACGGCGACATCGTCGAGATACACAATCCGGTACTTGTTTCCCTTGCCACGTACCATGCATTCCCCGCTGTCGAAGTTCACGTCCCGCCGGTTCAGGGCGGTTACCTCACTTATCCGGCATCCGGTGGACAGAAGGAAGCAGATGATTGCAACGTCGCGCATATTCTCGCAGTGGCGCTTCATCTTTTCAATCTCCGCCATGGAGAAGATTTCCTTCACCTTCCGCTCGTACTTAATCGGTTCAACGTTCGATGCAGGGTTCATTCTTATCATCTTCTCGTGTTCCAGCCAGCCGAAGTATGCACTGATGACCTGGCGCAGGGATTCAAGGGTGCTGTTGAGGACGCCCCTGTCCTGTTTCTCTTTGAGATATGCGCGGATATGCGCAGTGGTCACGTCCCTTGAGTTGACCTTCGCCCACATGAGGAACTGACTGAGAACGTAGGCGTACCGGATGATGGTCTTCTCTGACCGGCCCTCAATCTTCTTCACGTTGAGGAACGTTTCCAAGCACTCCTCGTTCCCAATCACCTCTGAGTCTGCGATGTGGATGACGTCGAACTCGTCGAGCGTGACCGTCAGTTCCTTCATCGCCTCTTCGAGATAGTTGGCGAACATCTTGGTTCTGAGCGTTTCCTCTGCTTTGTGCAGCAATAAAACTTTGTCCTGAATCGGCATATATATGCCCTCCTTTATTGTATTGTATGGTAATTATATCACATTTTACTACATTAAGCAATATTCATACTACATATCACAATTGAATAAGCAGGTCAGGATGCCTGACCTGCTCGGTTGATAATTGTTCCCGTTGTTCACGGGCAGTCATTTTAATGTTTCCTTTCATTCCGATCCAACACGCAAACCAATGCTATCATGAGTGCAGATGCACCCACAATAGCACCGATCAGCATAGCAATGATTGTTGAGATCATCTGTTTACCTCTGAAATCTCAATTCATAATTGGTCACGTTCAAAGTTGATAATCCATTTATCCGTAATGGTTTCCAGACATTCTCACTATTGTCTATTGACACACAATGCTATAC
>CACYEC010000419.1 GCA_902773225.1 uncultured Bacteroidales bacterium | reverse complement strand
TTTATTAATAACATTTAAAACAATTACTATTATGTCAGAAATTGAAGAAAAAGTGATTGACATCATCGCTGACAAACTCGGAGTGGACAAGGAAGAAGTAAAGCCAGAGGCAAGTTTCACCAACGACCTTGGCGCAGACTCTCTCGACACAGTAGAACTCATCATGGAGTTCGAGAAGGCTTTCGGCATCAACATTCCTGACGACAAGGCAGAAGGCATCACCACAGTAGGCGACGCCATCGCTTACATCGCTGAGAACCAGGCACAGTAATCAACAACTAAGACACAACAACTATTATGGAATTAAAAAGAGTTGTAGTAACCGGTATGGGTGCTGTGACTCCTCTCGGCCTCACAGTCGATGAGACATGGCAGAACATCGTCGCAGGAGTAAGCGGCGCCGGACCTATTACACATTTCGACGCTTCACAGTTCAAGACACAGTTCGCTTGCGAGGTAAAAGGTTTCAATGCAGCCGACTACATCGACCGCAAGGAAGCCCGTAAGATGGATGTTTACACCCACTACGCACTCGCCGCCGCCAAAATGGCACTGAGCGACGCCAACTTCGACTTGGAGAACGAAGATAAGGACAATATAGGAGTTGTGCTCGGCGTTGGCATTGGTGGTATCCACACTTTCGAGGAGGAAGCAGGTAACTACGCTATCAACGGTCCTACCTTTGGTCCGAAGTACAATCCATTCTTCATCCCGAAAATGATTGCTGACATCGCAGCTGGATACATCTCCATAGAAAACGGATTCCATGGTCCCAACTACACCACGACATCAGCATGCGCTTCATCATCCAACGCACTGGCAGACGCCTTCAACCTGATTCGTCTCGGCAAGGCCGTAGCCATGGTTGCAGGAGGTTCTGAGGCAGCCATCTGGCCTGCGGGCGTTGGTGGTTTCAATGCCATGAAGGCATTGTCCACAAGAAACGACGACGCAGCACATGCCTCACGCCCATTCAGCGCCAGCCGCGACGGATTCGTGATGGGCGAAGGAGCGGGTATCTTGGTGCTTGAGGAACTTGAGCATGCAAAAGCACGCGGTGCCAAGATTTATGCTGAAATGGTGGGAGCAGGCATGAGTGCCGACGCTTACCACATCACAGCATCCCATCCAGAAGGACTGGGTGCAAAACTTGTGATGCAGAGAGCGCTTGATGACGCAGGACTCAACCCAGAGGACATTGACTACATCAATGTTCACGGCACTTCCACTCATGTGGGAGACATCTCTGAGGCCAAGGCCATCAAGGAGGTGTTCGGAGAGGCCGCCTACAAACTCAACATCAGTTCGACGAAGTCCATGACAGGGCACCTACTTGGTGCAGCAGGCGCAGTTGAGGCCATGATAAGTGTGCTCGCTGTGAAAAACGACATCGTACCACCAACCATCAACCATGACCCAGAGGACAAGGATGAGGAAATCGACTACAACCTCAACTTCACGTTCAACAAGGCTCAGGAGAGAACTGTTCGTGCAGCACTCAGCAACACGTTCGGTTTTGGTGGCCACAACGCATGTGTGATTTTCAAGAAATATCTTTAAGCAGTGTTGACACAGAATCTCATCGACAGAATTAGGCTCTTTTTCCGAAAGGAGAAAGAGCCTTTTTTGCTATTGAAAGCCATTCTCGGATTCTTTCCGCACGATATATCCCTTTACCGAACGGCGCTACAACACAAGTCGTATTCCGACGCCAAGGACAATGGCAACAAGGTGAACAACGAACGCCTGGAGTTCCTCGGAGACGCCATACTGGAATCTGTGGTGTCTGACATCATCTACAACCGCTATCCCGACAAGCAGGAAGGTTTTCTGACCAACCTCCGCAGCAAACTCGTCAAGCGCGAGACACTCAACGAGCTTGCTACGAAGATGGGCATCGACAAACTCATCATGCACACGGGTAGAGTGACATCGGCACACAACAGTTATATGAACGGCAACGCTTTCGAAGCACTCATCGGCGCCATTTACCTCGACAGAGGATACAATCAATGCAAGATGTTCGTCACCGACAAAATCATTAGACAGTACATCAACATCGACCAAATGGCCGACAGCGAACAGAACTTCAAAAGCCTGTTGATAGAATGGTGCCAGAAATACCAGTTCGACTTCCAGTTTGTGATGACTGAGGAGAAGGTGAGCAACGGCATCCCCACTTTCAAGGCCGCAGTGATGGTGGAGGGAGTCAACCTTGGCGAAGGTAAAGGATTCTCCAAAAAGGAAAGCCATCAGAACGCCGCCAACAAGGCTTTGGAGAAAGTGAGGAACGACAATGCACTGGTCAACAAACTAGTTGACATGAAAAGAGAACGCCGACAAAGCAAAAGCGAAGACAAAAAAAAGGACAATTAAAAACATATCTTTAGCATTATTCACACTATGCATGCCCCAACTATCAACAAAAAAGCATAAATTTGCCCATCGAAACAATTCATCCCACGGGACATCGCATACTGAAACCATAGAATAATGAATATTACGAAGATACTCGGCAAGGTTTATTTCAGCAGAAGGCACAAGGTTTTCGAACGCTACCTGTCACATGCTGAAGAGATGCAGGACAAGGTGATGCATCATCTGGTGGAGAAAGCGGAGTCAACAGAATGGGGCAAGAGCCACAACTTCAGGTCAATTGCCAACTACGACGACTTTGTCCACTATATGAACAGCATCAACACCTACGAGGAGTTGAAAGGCTACATCCACCGTATGCGTGAAGGCGAAAGCGACGTGCTTTGGCCAGGCAAGGTGTTGTGGTACGCCAAGTCATCGGGAACAACGAACGACAAGAGCAAGTTCATCCCTGTGAGCAGCGACGGACTGAAAGACATCCACTACGCCGGCGGTCGTGACTGTCTGGCAGCGTATTTAATGTCCAACCCCTCATCCAGACTCTTCTCCAATTCGGGCAAGAGCCTCATCCTCGGAGGCAGCCATTCACCCAACCTCAACACCCCCAACAGCCTGGTTGGCGACCTCAGCGCCATCCTCATCGAGAACGTACCGTCCATCGTCAACAAGACACGTGTCCCCGACAAGAGCATCGCACTGCTCAGCGATTTCGAGGTCAAACGCGACCTCATCGCGCGCAACACTATCCACATGAACGTCACCAACCTCAGCGGTGTGCCCTCCTGGATGATGTCGGTACTCAACAGGGTGCTGGAAATCACAGGCAAGGACAGTATCGACGAGATATGGCCCAACCTCGAGGTGTTCTTCCACGGCGGCGTGGCGTTCAGCCCCTACCGCGAGCAGTACAAGAACATCATCAAGTCGCCTGCCATGCATTATATGGAGACCTACAACGCCAGCGAGGGTTTCTTCGGCATCCAGACAGACCTTAATGACCCCTCCATGACTCTGATGGTGGACTACGGCGTGTTCTACGAATTCATACCGCTCGATGAACTCGACAAGGAGAACCCTACAGTCGTGCCCTTGTGCGGTGTAGAGGTGGGCAAGAACTACGCCATGGTTATCAGCACCTCTTGCGGTCTCTGGCGCTACCTAATTGGCGACACCGTGAAGTTCACACAGAAAAACCCATACAAGTTCGTCATCACCGGAAGAACCAAGCATTTCATCAACGCATTTGGTGAGGAACTCATAGTGGATAACGCCGACAAGGGACTGGAACAGGCATGTATCGCAACAGGAGCCATGGTGAAAGACTACACCGCAGCGCCCATCTTCATGGACGCCAACGCCAAGTGCCGTCACCAGTGGATTATTGAGTTCAGCAAGCCACCTGCTTCTCTCCAGGACTTCGCCGCCATCCTCGACAGATCCCTTCAAGCCATCAATTCCGACTATGAAGCCAAACGCTATAAGAACATCACCCTTCAGCCTCTTGAAATCATACAGGCTGAGGCAGGACTGTTCGACGAATGGCTGAAAGCCAAAGGAAAACTCGGCGGTCAACACAAGATTCCAAGGCTGAGCAACAGCAGAACTTATATCGAGGAACTACTTGCTCTCAACGCCAACCTGAAGCACGAATCATAAACCGACATGTTCAGGCGTACCGCTTCTATATGCGCTGTGATGATGGTGATGATGCTGGTAATCTCATGCGCCAACATCGGTTCACCCGACGGCGGGCCCTACGATGAGGACCCGCCAAAAGTGGTACGCACCAGTCCTAAGGAATACGCCACCAACACACGGTCGAATAAAATTGTATTAGAGTTTGACGAGAACATCAAACTCGACAATGCCACAGAGAAGGTGATGGTGTCGCCACCACAACTGGAGATGCCCGAAATCTCCACCATGGGCAAACGCATCACCATCCAACTGATGGATACGCTCAAGGACAGCACCACCTATACCATCGACTTCTCCGACGCCATCGAGGACAACAACGAGGGTAACCCCATGGGTGACTATGCCTTCGCATTCTCCACCGGCGAAAGAATAGACACTTTCCAGATGTCGGGAACGGTTCTCAATGCAGAGAACCTCGAACCCATCAAGGGAATACTGGTGGGTCTGTACTCGGAGTTGGAGGACAGCGTGTTCCGCACCAAACCCTTCGAAAGGGTGTCGCGCACCAACGGAAGCGGACATTTCACCATCAAGGGCATAGGACCTGGGGAATACCGTGCATT
Source organism: uncultured Bacteroidales bacterium (assembly GCA_902773225.1). GTDB lineage: Bacteria > Bacteroidota > Bacteroidia > Bacteroidales > Bacteroidaceae > RUG11857. The sequence continues at coordinate 2,263 of CACYEC010000419.1, read as the reverse complement.
CGCACTGACCGACCAGAACCAGAACTTCCTCTTCGACCAGAAGAGTGAACAGATTGCATTCTCCGACCGGTTGCTCACTCCTTCAGCCAAGCCCGATATACGTCCCGACACGGTCTGGCACGACAGCATACATTACGACTCCATCGTGATGATACCCTACATGCACTTCTTCCCCGACGACATCATCCTACTCGCGTTCACCGAGTCTGGTCAAGATCATTTCCTCTTGAAGAAAGAACGCGAGGTGCTGAATAAATTCACCATCACTTTCTCGTCTCCCTGCGACACCCTGCCGCTGATTGTAAGCGACGACTTCGATACAGCCAAGGAGTTTGTGGTAGATGCCAATACCACCAACGACACCATAACCTACTGGATTCGCGACTCCCTCATCTACTACAACGACACGCTCAACATGCGCCTCTACTACATGGGAACCGACACCAACGGCCTGCTCGTCCAGATGGTCGATACCATGGAACTGGCATCGAAGGTTTCGAAAGAGCGTTTCGACAAACAACGCAGCAGAGAATACGAGGAATGGGTCAAGCAATCCAAGAAGGACGCCGAAGCCGAGGCCAAGAAGAAAGCCCGAGAAATGAGGAAAAAGGAAGAGGAATCCAAAGCAGAGGCTAAAGCCAAGACAGAAGAAACGGAATCAGGCCAAACTGAAGAAGAAGGAGTGCCCGAACAGCCTGAACAGCCCGAACAGGCCGAGTTGTCAGACAATTCCGAAAAATCCGAGAAGTCAGAGAAGAAGAAAAGCAAGAAAAAGAAAGACAGTGACTTTGACGAGGAAAACTTTGTGGTGCCTCCTATGCCCGAAACATTCGTGGGAGTGCGCACCTCGTCCACCTCATCGATGGCTCCCGACCAGAACATCGTGTTCACATTCGAGGAACCCATAGACACTTTCGATATCAACGCCTTCCATTTCTCCATACAGGTGGACAGCACCTATCAGCCAGCCGATTTCCTGGTACTGCGCGACAGCATCGACATCAAGAAGTTCACCTTCTACGCGGAATGGTTGCCCGACACCACCTACCAACTCCAAATCGACACTGGAGCCTTTGTCAGCATTTATGGCAAACGCATGGAAGGAACAAAGAAGACCATCAAGATGAAGAAACTCGATTCATTCAGTACGCTCTTCATCAACCTCAGCAACTTCAAGGGCAACGGCATCGTTGAACTGCTCACAAGTGGTGACAAGGTGGTGAAAAGCGCTCCAGCCATCGACAACAGGGCTGAGTTCTACTTCATCCAGCCAGGAGAGTACTATGTGCGTATGTTTGACGACCGCAACCGCAACGGGGTATGGGACACAGGCGAGTATGACAGCAAACTACAGCCTGAAGACATGTACTACTACCACAAGGCTCTCAATCTAAGGGCGATGTGGGAGGTGTCGGAACATTGGAATCCTACGTCACGTCCCCGCAATGAACAGAAACCGACCAAACTGATAAAACAGAAACCCGACAAGCAGAAATCGGCGAAGTCGCGAAATGCAGAACGGGAAAAGGAGAAGAGAGGTCAAAAGTAATCCGCCATGCGCATCCTCCGTAACTTGTTTTTCACCATTGTGTTCCTCACCATGTCGGTCGGCAAAGCGTTTGGACAGTTCGACACCGAGAACAAGGCGTTCAAGGCAGGCGAGGAACTGGTCTATGACCTTTATTTCCACTGGAAGTTCGTTTGGGTGAAGGTTGGTGCGGCCAGTTTAAAGACGGTGAGTGCCCGTTATCAAGGGAAAGATGCATTGAAAAGCGACTTGTTGTTCACAGGCAATGACAAACTTCAGTCTGTCTTCACCATGAAAGACACTTTGCGCAGTTATATCACACCACAACTCGTACCCCTCTATTTCCGTAAAGGCGCTGTAGAAGGCAAGCGATACACGGTCGATGAGGTATTCTATTCCTACCCCAATGGAAAAAGCAAGGCAGAGCTGCACCACCGTAACAAACACGGAGAGTGGTCGGAGAACACCAGCTACAGCGACGAGTGCAACTACGACATGTTGAGCATCCTGCTCCGCGCCCGTTCATTCGATGCCTCCAACTACAAGGAAGGACAGCGGATTCATTTCCTCATGGCCACAGGCAAGAAAGTGGAGAAGCAGACCTTGATATACAAAGGAAAAGAGAACTTCAAAGCCAACGACGACGTCACCTACCGCTGCATGGTCTTTTCCTTGCTCGACTACGACGAGAAGAAGAAAGAGAAAGAACTGCTCCGCTTCTACGTCACCGACGAT
>CACYEC010000418.1 GCA_902773225.1 uncultured Bacteroidales bacterium | reverse complement strand
TTCAGCTATGTGCTGCAAACTGTCAACAAAGACTATCAGATAATCTTCGTTACAGCTCACCGTAACGGAATGGAGCCGTCACTGCGCAATACCTGGCTCACCACCATTAACACGACGGAGAAGAAGATGAGGCAGTTTCCCCGCGGCAAATACCAGTATTTCATTGCGTACGACTTCGAGGATTTCTGGGCGCGCTTCGGCAAAGTACTCACCGCCAAGCCCTCTGAGCCTCTCTACTCGGGCAGTGAGTTGGCTACGCTCGCCCTAAGCAGCACCATCGGCGACAAGCAAAAGGTGGTGACACCTGTCAACTATCTCGACCTCGCCTACAGCAACGCCATCGAGGGCAAGGAAGAGCTGAACAAGTTTTCCGACCTAATCGTCAAGGACTGCCTCGTTGCGAAAATGGACATCAACGACCACATGGTCAACCACCTCTTGCCCGTAGTGCATGTCGGTGACCGTCAGGTGCTCTCGGTAATCTACGATGTCGACAACAACTCTCCGGCCATCTACTCCAAATGGGTACACATGGGCTACGAGCGCAACTTCTCCATCGTTGTGTCTAAGCCCTATCTCTTCCGCGACTATTTTAACGCAAACCACGACTATTTCGTGGCTGCACCTTTTGTCGCCTCCCAGCCCCAGCTGTGCAAGAGCCGCCTGACTCTTTCCATCATCCTGCTCGAACTACTGCAGAAGGCCGACATGGAGGAGAAAGCGTTGCGCGACTTGCTTACCTACTACTACGACGAGAGCGAGATTGTGTCTGTAGCAGGGGTTATACGCCAGTTGTTCGCCACTTATTTCTCTCATGACCTGGCCTCGATGCTGATGACCAGCGACGAGACGGTATTTGCCAACGGCAACTACCACCATCTCATACGCTACAACCTATCCCAACTGACTGATGCCAATGTGCCCGCCTACCTCGATGTCATCACTGTAAAGGACGAGTCGGGCAATGTGCTATTTGATATCCTCTATGATCTTGTCTATCAAAATTACGACTGCGGCCAGACTCATTCTTTCTCGGGCAAGCCCTACATCATCAAGGACATCAACCGTACCACGCGCACACTTGATGTCTCGTCGGGCATGGGTAGCACGATTGATGTGCTCTTCTACAAGCCCCTGCATAAGATATCTTTCGTAGGTACGAAGCGAAACCCCATCAAGGAGATGTCACATAGTACGACGCGTTGGCGTCATCCTGTGACGGGACAGTTCATATATGTTAATTTCGAGGGCTTTGAGGCGAATGTCACCATTGACACCATAGAATGGTATGAGTTTCATCGATACACTATCGATGGCTACATGACAAAGGAAGCGTCATCCCCACAGCGTAGCTATCCCTTTGGTAAGGTGCTGCGCCTCACCTTTGGATTCCTTCAAAAACCCGAATACCGCCAGCGCATTGATGACATCCGTCGCAGTCTCCAGGTTCTGCTTTATGAGGCTATGCAGTCGGTGTTCCCCCACCACGCCCAGTATCTCATCATCACCTCCATTGGAGAGGGCGACGACGACTTACCCTGGATATTTCCTTCTTTCGAATGTTCCGATGAGTGCAACGATCATGAGTTAACGTTTTACTTCATCGAGGACGCCCATGTCGACCTCGGTCTTATCGGCGCCCTGGCTGTCGATAGCAAGAATGTATGGTATCTGCTACAGCAAATCTACGACTACCTGATATGGCTCACCGAGGACAATGCCTTGCAGTCGAGTGACGCTGTGGTCAGTGGCGATGTAGCATCGTGGCTTCCGGAAAACTACGACGAGTATATCGTCCGCCCTGATCTCGACAAGTATGCCTTCCTTAAATACGGCAGAAAGAAACTGCCTGCATACTTCGACGTGGACTTGATGATCAACTTCATCAAGGATCTCTTTCAGAAACAGGACGAGTTACAACAGACTAACATCGAGCGGCAGACGCGTAACAGCATCTTCGGCACTTGCGACTTCTGTGGAAAGAAAATGCCCAATAAGGAGATGCAACGGCTCGACGACGGGCGCATGCGCTGTCCCGATTGCTCCGTCGACAGCGTCGATACCGATGAGGACTTCCGCCAGCTTTGTGATAAGGTGAAGGAAGCGTTTATGCAGCATCTCGGTATCGACTTCAGCAGCATTACATACAACGATCGCCTGGTCTCGGCCGTCGAGCTGCACAAGCAGGGGGGATACTTCTTCTCGATAACTAACGGCTACGATGTCAGAAAACTCATTGGACTGGCACGTGACACCAAGGTCGACGAGTTCTACGTGGAGAACGGATACAAGCGCGACAAGACCTTCGGCATCATAGCCCATGAGATGACGCATATTTGGGAATACAACAACGAGGACTTCAAGAAGGTGAGGAAAACCAACGAAGATCTCGTTGAAGGGCTCGCCGTATGGACAGATCTTTTTCTTTGCGAGAAAAGTGGAATGACCAACGCTGCAAAGCAACGTAATAGTTGGCTCGCCCGCGATGATGAATATGGACGTGGACTACGCTTTATAATGGAGAATTGTCCCGATGACCCATATGGTTATATCCAGGTCCAAGCATCTAAAATGAGATAAATTCAAAATAGATTACTACGAAAAGATCATTCGTAGCAAGAATGGAATTAGTCTTTTGTGTGCTGTTGTTTGTGGGAACACTGTACACCAGGAGTTTATTCTGGAACGTTTGATTCCGACAACAAATGCACAATTCTTGCTCTTTATGTCAGTTATGAAGTTTCGTACGCAGCGCAGCCGTCGGAAATATGAAGACCTGCGTGATTCCCACTTTGAACGCAGCGAACTGCTCATCAATCATGCAATCGCTGAGAGCATGGTAAAGAATTGTGAGGCAATAGAAGCCATTTGATCTTATATCGCGATGAATATTATTTATAAACTTTAAAGTGGTATATCTTATCCCTGTTAGCTAGTATGGGTGTTAGGGATGTTTTTACAAGTCAATACTTAAGGTTTTGGGGGAATAATAGGACATGGATAACCGCTCCAACATATATCAGATGATACGCGTTAAACCTCAAGTTATAAGATTGCTATGCAAACTCCTTGTGGTTGTAATGATGGCATCGTGCGGAAGGCTTGATTTCAAGACGATTGAGACAGGTATACCTTACACTGGTGTGTACCATGGCAATGACATCGTGGTGGTATTTGACAATGTCACTGAGAACAATGCGAGCGGACGCCTATACATCAGTACGGGTACGCTTGTGGTCGAGGCGCAACCGTTCACCTCGGACTTGAACAAGAATGGAAAGGGTACACTTTGGATTAAAAACGAGGAGTTGTCGTTGAAAGGCTTCTCCTGCAAGCATGACAAGCTATGGGGCAAGGTGGGTGACACATCTGTAGAACTGATGGCCTACCACGAGGAAGATCCTGGGTTCAAGGGCATGTACATGCACCCCTGCCACGACGTTGTGTCGGAGCCGGAGCATAGGTTTTACGCCAGAGATGTGAAAGGATACTGGAGCAGCTACCCAGACACATATGAGGACTTCGGTACCATCTACAAGCGGTGGGCTTGCAAACTTGTGTCCACGAAGTCACTAGACTTGGACATGGATGTCTATTACCCCAAGCAGCCTACCACCGAACTCCGCCCACTGCTGCTGCTCATCCATGGCGGCGCGTTCTACAACGGCGACAAGGCCTCGACAGGCTATTCAGAGATGGGCAGGCATTTTGCCGAGAGGGGGTATGTGGTGGCTTCCATTAATTACCGTATGGGCTTCGCTCCGATGGGTGCCGCCGTGGACCGTGCAGGCTATCGCGCCTTGCAGGATGCTTACGCCGCAGCACGGTACTTGACAGATAACGCTCACGAATATGGCATCGACACCACGAAGATCTTCGTTGCCGGAACAAGTGCGGGTGCCATCATTGCACTTAATCTGGCTTTCATGCGCGAGAAGAACCGTCCTGAGACAACACGTGAGGAAGGGGTACACAAATGGTTGATGGCAGGACTGTCAACAGGGCTGCAAGTAGCCACTAATGGCATCAAAAAGTTCGAAAGACTTGTGGGTATAGACTTTAACTACGACGGACTAGATGTGTACAAGATTCTTGGCCTGGACACGGACCTCGGCCCGATTGAGCGAACGAATGGTAATGACTATCGTCCGCTACCGATTAAAGGCGTTGTGAATCTTTGGGGAGCAGTTCACGACCTAGAGATTCTGGCGAACTCGCCACAGACAGCCATACTATCTTTCCACGGCGATTCCGACCGCATCGTGCCCTATGGCTATGGCCACCCATTTGATCATATGCTGGACAGCTTAGCGGGCGATATTCTTGACGGGTTGATCTATCCTTTGAACAAAGTAGCGGGAAGGGCAAAGGATTGGATGTCTGGCGGGAATCCCATAAACGAGTGGATTTTCAACCCTATGCAGGGGTCGAAAGCCATTCACGATAAGGCAATCTCGATGGGGATGCACAGCGAACTTTACACTGTAGCCGGTGGAGGACACAGCCTTCATGTTAACGACGATGGAACGCTGTCGGACTATTTCGGCAACACCATACTTCCAGTCATCACCCGCTTTCTGTGTGGTGTACTGGTGGGAGGTGAGACAGTAAAGGTTACCTCCGATGGACTGTGGTTTGAAGCAACAGGCACGGCCAATGTAGAGGACATGCACTGGGTAGTGGATGGTGGTGTGATAGTTCGCCGACAGGGAGATCAACGCGTACGGGTGCTGTTCTTCGAAGATGCGCGCCACTGCTCCGCCACGGTATGCGGAAGATATAGAAACGGTATAGAGTTCCGTGAAGCCATTGAAAATCTACAAAATGTGTCATACTAACAAATATGCAAGTTTTGAAAGTATGTCATTATTCATCACTCTTTTCGCAAAAATTTCACCGTTGATAGCATATAAGACAAGATAAAAGCAAATGACTATTATTACATATACATTCAAGCTCCAACACTTCATTCGTTTGTTGTTCTTGACATTCTCAATGTTCCTGCTGCAAGCTTGTGGAACAGTCGAAAAAGTTGACTTAAGCATGCAGAATTTCAACCAGCATGCAGAGGGGTGGACAACGCTTATCACCGTCGTCACGCTTTTGAGCGGATGGTTTGTATCGTTAATCGGCTGGATTAGCAAACATTATGATTTCCTGCAGAAGAAGGGCGAAATCAAAGATAAAAAACCGGTACTTTCTTTCATTTCTCTTGGGGGGTATTCTCTGTTCCGTCAGTTCACCTGGAATAGAGCTATCAATTCTGCCGAATCCGTCGCGAAAGAGATGATGACCGGGCAGAACCATTACGACCCGACGATGATTGTCGGCATTGGTAGAGGCGGTGCAGTCTTTGG
>CACYEC010000417.1 GCA_902773225.1 uncultured Bacteroidales bacterium | reverse complement strand
GTATTTTTGGTCTCCTATATAGAGCAAACAATTCTTCACCTCGCTAACGACTCTAAAAGTTGCATAATGAGCTTCTGCCTCTTTCACACCCAACACCATCTGATAGGTAGTCTTACCTATTAGTTTCTCTGGAAACTCAAATACAATTGGAGGCATTTCAGCATGCTTCACTTTTATTTTTGATGCACCCTCAGCCATATAGACCCAATATTCGCCAGGAGTATATTGCTGGTCTATAAGATAGGAATCCTCGAAAGATGCATTCTGAACAGGTATAAAAACTTTGATTAGTGCACAGGCATTCTCATTGACATCTTTCCTTTCCTTGGTACGCGCAGAAAGGTCGTTAGTAAGTTCCTGAAACTCCTTGACTATTAGTTCTTGTCCGAAGACTAGCTGGGCAGACAATAAGCAGAACAGCCCTGTCATAAGTAATATCTTATTAACCATAACAATTGTATTTATGTTTATGAACGTATTAAGTGAAATAAAAGCTAAATATCAAAATCGCTCAAATTGAAGACTTCGTTTTTTTGCAGTGCTTTGCCGTTAATCCTGTCGGGCTGCCAAATGCGAACATGTATTTGCGGAGCATCCTCATCGGTAAAGTCCTAAAGTAAGAATAAATACCCATCATCATGATAAGCCATTGTGCTATATCCTTGGTGTAGTGTGACACCATAGAATTCCTTCTTGTAAGGATGACACATGACCTCAATTTCATCGATTTTTACCTTAATGGAACTGGTCGACGAGAAGATTCGTCGAAGTTTGGCTATATAGTTATCCTTCAACTTTTTGTTGTTTGAAAGTATCTCGGAAGAAAGTTCAGAATCATCTGAAAAAACATTGTTGAGGAAGGTGATGTCGTGTTGGTAATAGGCCGTGTGTAACTGCTCAACAAAATCAAGTAAAATTTGACGCCGCCTTAAGTCTGTAACCCCTTTATTTTTGATTATATTCATGTATAAAGACTGGCTGATGGAGAGAAGGAATCGCTCCACATTACCGCTCTTGTCGAAACTAATGACTGCCTCCTGGTATTCATCCTCGTTGAATTCACGGCCACCACGCGGTTTCATCAACAAAGGTATATTCCTAATCTGATACCCAGACTTTGTGGTGATACAGTGTTCCACAATCAACTCATCGCTACAAACAAACGGCGTATGCTCCCAAAGCATAGCCATTGAATGGCTCACATTTTCGTTCACGCCCATGGTTTGGAAGTTGAGGTCTCGGTTCTGAGCCTGGGCATCGTTCACCTCGTTAAGAATTCTGGCTGCTGTACTCTCCATCTTCGCCTTAAGCATGTCGGAATCCACACCATCAGAGATTTTAACCAGGATGTCGGACGCATTGCAAATGACAGTCAGACTACTTGTCAAAAGAAACAAAATGAACTTCTTCATCTCAGATATTTTAAATATCAAAATCACTCAAACTGAATATTTCATCTTTGGGTAGGGTTTTACCATCAATTCTGTCGGGTTGCCAAGTGCGAACATGAATTTGTGGAGCGTCTTCATTGGTAAAGTCCCAAAGTAAGAATAAATACCCATCATCATGATAGTCACTTGTACTGTATCCTTGATGAAGCGTTACACCATAGAAGTCCTTCTTGGCAGGATGACGCATCACTTCAATCTCATCGAACGTAACCTTGATGTAACTGACTGATGAGAAAATCCGACGCAGTTTAGCAATATACTCTGCCTTCGTCTGCTTGTTGTATTGGATCTTCTGCGTATTAAATCCCTCCCGATGTTTTTGGATTATCACCTTTCCTGTGATAATCAAAGCATCATCGGAGTACACTTGTTGAAGGAAGTTGATATCCCGTTGGTTGTAGGCTGTACGGAACTGCTCAACATAGTCAAGGATAAGTTGACGACGTCTTAGGTCAGAAACTTCCTTGTTTTCCTTAATCACATTCATATACAAGGCTTGGCTGATAGTGAGATAGAAACTCTCGACGTTGCCGTTCTTGTCGAAGCTGATAACAGCCTCTTGATACTCATCCTCATTGAATTCACGGTCACCACGGGGTTTCATCAAAAGTGGAATATTCCTGATTTGGTATCCAGACTTGGTGGTGATGCAATGTTCCACAATCAACTCATCACTGCAGACAAATGGCGTGTTCTCCCACAACATAGCCATTGAACGGCTCACACTTTCGCTCACACCCATAATGTGGAAGTTGAGGTCTCGGTTCTGAGCCTGTGCATCATTCACTTCGTTGAGAATTCTTGAGGTGGCATTCTCCATCTTGGTCTTAAGACTTTCGGAATCTACACCATCAGAAATCTTTACTTGAATATCGGTCGCCCTTGATGTAGTAGCTATCAAGAGGAAAAACATCAAATAGTATATACGTCTCATTCTTTTCATATTGCTTATTATTTTAATTGAATCCATATAGCACCACATCCTTCATATTTTGAAATGCTGTCGGCTTGACGGGTATTCAGATTGAAGTGATTGTTTCCATCCTTTTTAAGCACTGCTGGTATTTCCCCTTGTGGATTGTACACTATTAGGTAACAATTTTCGTTGACAGGCATTGTCTTGTACTTACCATAACCTTTCATTTTGTTATCGCTCTTCAACCGATTCACAAATATTTCTGCTTCATCAAGACTATGTATCTGCAACATCTGTTCTTCCTCTTTTGATAGAGTGGCTATCAGAACTGGCTCTGGGTCATGAGTTTTCAAATCAACAACCGTTACTAATTCTTCGCTACTATTGTCTTCATCTTTGGGAGGCTCCACTTTCTCAGAGACAGGAACCATTGCGATTGGCTCCTCAGGTTCTTTCTCCATTTTTACAATCATGAGTTCTCGTTCATCTGCGATTGGAATGATATCGCTTTTCTTCACATAGACAAACGAACGATACAATTCACCACGACGTGTTTTTATTGAAAGAATATGATCTTTGGATTTGGCGACCAACAACTCGACATCCTTGTTTATTCCAGAATTCTCCTTCACCCATTCAGAAATCGTCACACCCAGTACGGTCTTTGCATTTTCGTATGCTTCTTCCCAGTCCTTTGTGGTGGATTCAGCATAGAGATATTTGGAATCCATCTTAATCTTGTTGATGTTTTTGATGGCTTCCTGGGTGGATAAGTCTTGAGAGAACGTATTGTTTCCGAAACCTATACATAAGAGGAATGTGAAAATGTATCTTCTCATTCTATTACCTTTTTCTTTTTTACTGAATACTGTTGATACAAGTCTTTAATATTGTGAGTAGGGATGAAAGGAGTCATTTTGACCTTGAGTATGGTTTCATTCCTATTGTCCACAAACTTATCAGGAATGATAAAGGAGAGCAAATGATTATAGCCAAGTTCTTCACTATGAGCAATCACCAGAACCGCCAAGCCATCCTCGCGCTCTTCTTCCAAGGCGAAGTAAAGATGCAGGTTCTGGTAACGGCAGTAATTCAACCATTGTTGAAGCGTGATGGTATATTGAATCGACTTCAGTCCATATATAGACTGAGTGACAACCATTCTATAATCCACATCTAGAATGACACCCATCATGAGATTGGCAGCAGAATAATCTTTGTACTGTTTCTCAAAAAGTGGAATGTATTCGTTCTTCTTTTTCCTGTAATATACGGCATCGTTGAGGCTCTCAATGACATAATGATTCTTGGATAGCACATATATATGATCGACTTCTTCCACCAATCCTGCCAACTCCCTTTTGGCAATTGGAACGTTAGGCGCCTGGCGGATATAACATTTCATAAGATTCTGAATCTCACGTTGGTTCATACCATAGATAAGGTCGTACTGAACTGGAAACACCAGTTCCACCAGAGGCAATCCAGAATTGTCCATCCACTGTACCTCGTAGAATCTCTCACTAGTTGAGATGGAAAAGGCCGTTGAATCGGTTATGTTCAACAAGTCAGAAGGTTTTCCTTTCCTGAAGAACACCTTATCGTCAGCCATTTTCGTATTTCTGTCGGTCTCTTTCTCTACAGTCAGTTCAAGGTAGTATCTTTCTAGAAAATCCAACACTGACGAATTCACCCCGAAGTCATACTGACGATTGAAGAGTTTCAGTCCAAGATGCAGGACATTGTTCTCAGCATCGCATAAAGCCACGAGGTCATGTCCACGGTATTTGCCGGCATGGCAGTAACCTTGGCTGACAGTTGAGTCAATCCGGATATCCGGATTGACCAACTGTGCAATACGTTTCAACAGTGTGCTTTGATAGGATTGCGCATGGATTGATGACGACAATCCCATCATCAAACAGACTGCGACGAACAATTTCCTTATCATCTCTATTTTTTTTATTTTCCAATAATGATACTTCCTTTCACCACATTGTCCGAGCCATACCATATCCCTTGGACAAGATGACCCTCAGAAAACTCACCAATCACATAGTCGCCAGGTTCAGCCACTCGTCCCTTTGTATCCTTGCTGTCAATCACATGAGAAGAACTGAAAACAAGTCGCCCGTTGACATCATCAGGTAGTCCATTCTTCAAAGTCCCTTTGAATGTGGCATAGCCAAGGTTCTTTGAACCACTGTTACGTGGTTCCGAAACTTTGACAGGAGTCCTTTCAGATTCAACTTTGGAAGGTTTGCTCTCCACTTTATTCACTGTTTGTTCTTCCACTTTCACTGGAGGTACCGCTTCCTGGACAACTTCCTTAGCGACTGTGCTACCAGTAGCATCCTGAGATTGAGCCACGCTGTCAGTCGTTCCGTCCTTGCCTTTCTTTTCTTTTAATGATGGATCGACATCCTCAACATTATTTTCAGTTACTTGTTTTGTTTGGAAACTATCTGCATCATTATTGGAACTACTCAAAGTCAAAGCAGCCAATATACCGCCTCCAAAAATGAGTACAACAAGAGGGGCAATGACCAACCATTTGTATTTCTCCCACCATGTTTTAGGAGCAGGAATCTTGGTCAATGGCTCTTTGCATTCTGGACATTCAAACTTATGGCTTCCGCGGATTGAAAGTGGAACTTTATTGGCACAATTTGGACATGGGTTACCCTCACCATCAAAGTCGGTGTTTGTGCAGATACCCCAAAGGATTTCATTTCTTCTACTTACCATTTTCGTTACAATCAGACACTGTTACTTGATGAACTTTTCTTTAGCAATCTTAGCTGCGTTACCATACTTCTTATAGATGGAACTTTTGGGACCTTCTGTTTCGCGAGAAACGTACTCTCGCATCAAGCTGTCGATAGCGGCTTTATACTGTTCACATTCTGTGACCTTCAAGTCCTTGATACCCTTTAGGAAGGTGTCTACATCATCGTTCAAGGTACTTTGAATCTCGTTGGTCATCTCCTCGCTTGTCTCTATCCCAATGAAATTTGTTGAAATCAGGGTCGATACAGGACTACCAAAGTCATCTAATGTGGTATAGTACCATCCTTTCTCATCCTCAACAGGGGGTTCTAACATCACAATCTTTCCAATCGCTACTGCAAGGAAGTAGTACGAAAGACGCTCGTCTCCCTTCGGTCCTTCGCCTTCGGCTTCAAGACTTGGCAATTCAGAGCCATCACCCTCACTGTGAAGAAGAATGCGATTCTGCGTCCTTTCTATCGGGTTGGCGTTATTGACCATATTGTCATACTCTTTCTTCATCCGTTCGAGATGAGATATTGTGCGAATAGGGAAAAGACTACGCACTTGCACTATTGTGATCTCGTTCTTCGATTTGCTTGAATAATCTATGCACACATCACTCCCTGCTGCATTCGACCCTAACTTGCTTATTATACTGCTTTCAAGTTTCTTCACGAACGCTTTCAAATCATCGTCTCCTTCGGGATTGGGCAAGCATATACATACGCATTTGTTGTTCATTTTACCATCACCATTATCATTATTCTGAAGTACCCGAATAACTTCGGTTTGATTCTGCTTCAATAGCACACTGCAATGATCGATTACATTAGATGCAAACTTACGCGTGGCCTCGTGATCGTCTCCAATCATCTTATGAAGCTGCTTCAAGACATTGATACCTACAATTCTATCTCGTGAGAATTTATCGTCCATATCATGGTAGGCGATGATTTGACCTGCAAGATCCTTGTCTGCGATATCTTTGACCGTGGTTTTGGGATTAATCTTAAAGGCTAAGTCTCCAAAATGCGCAAACGCTTGTTCTCCAACCAATTTCTTTCTCAGAATCGATGCAAGATTATCCATCTTACTACGGTCACGAGATAACTTTTCCTCAAATTCAACCATCTTGTCATCCTCGCTCACCTCTATGTTCACCTTATTATAATCTATATCGCCCACAGTTATCTTTTCGTTTGCATTCGTACGCTCAGCAATGGCAGCTTCCAACTTTTCTTGCGTCTTTGATAAAACGCCAACAAATTTGTTTATCTCGCTCTTGAAGTTCTCGAAATCACCTTTGAGACGAAGCAATAGCTTGCTCTGAAAGCCAAGAGCCTCTCGACGAGTCTTCTCGACATATAGGTCTTTCAGAATGTCTTGGTGTTCCTTATAGATACCTGGCAGTTTCCCGAACACCATTTTTAATACACCAGCATGGTTGAACTTTTCATTATTGTCGTCCCTATCTTGATTGTATAAATCAATATGTTCATCACATTCGGCTTTGTCGTTTTCTATTCTATCAAGACGGTCCTTGATATATTCGAGAATAACCTCACAGATACCCATCAGGTCAGTCATTGAATACTTTCCCTCATACCAACCAGTATAAAGATTACGTTCTATAGCATCAACAATGGTTTCTGATTGATCGCGAATCACTCTATCTGCCGATTTCCCTTGGAAATAATCCTCTACACCTTGTCCCAAACGAAACTCTTTCTTGAATTTTTCCTCAACAACGACTTCCATGAAATGGAGAGGATGTTTGTCAAACCTTTTTGCCTCTTCATAGGAATATAAATTGGTTTTGTTATACCAAAAGTCATCAAAAGTCTGGAATTTCTTGTCGGTTTCCAGAATCCGTTCATTCAGTGTCAAATGCGAATCATCCAATTTCCATTCGCGCAGTTTTCCCTCGTCTTTAGTCCATTCAGTATAATCTTTCTTCAAGGGTTCATTGACGTACCCTTCACCTTCCTCCTTGAAATTGTTGAACTGCATCTGCCACAAGATTTTCTGACTGATGGTATAAGACATGTGCTCCTCTATACGTCTCTCAGGATAGATGATTCTCTTAATGCCAAAGGTGGCGATATCCTTTGTCCTAGCTCTTTCTTTATCTTTGGATTTCGTGTTGTATTCAACTAGGAAGTTGTTCCCATTTTCACAACTGATTGCTCTAAAGAGTTTCTGGGTTTCATTATTGTTTGGCAAGAACAACCGGAAATAAATTGTATCGGCTATTAACTTCGGTAACTCTCTGAATGAATCATATTCAACACCTGTCTCGTTCGCATTGGTGTAGAGGACAAGGTTAAACTGACTAAGAGGGCTTTTATTCAATTTTATATGCTCTTCTCCAGTAATTACATTCGAAGGAAGGAATTCCGCAATATTCAAACCATTGAGTTCTCTCAAGGCAGCGTATCCATTAGGATAATAACGACCTTTATCTATTCTTGAATCGGGTTTGTTGGGTTCTGGAACCATTGCATATACATCTAAAGTTGCATCAGGAAGATTCATCTTTATTAGAGAGATAGCATCTATTATCGAACCAGAGCCTGTTCCACCTGCCAGACCTGTGAAAATGTGTATGTGAAGGCTGTTTTTCTTTGTTTTTCTTATCAAGTTGGTGTGCTTAGCTCTCACCATTTTAAGGAATGTATCTGCGGAGTTAGCAAACATTATTCTTCCAGCCCTTCGCATTTGTCCAGCTGCATCTCCTATTTCTCCTAATGTGTTCTTAATAGCTTGGGCATTCCTTACTATATATTTAAGGCCAGGAAGCGTATCTACATTGTCTAATATTTGAGAAATGCCTGAAATCTGTGGTTTGATATTGACAAACTCACTTGGTTCAAACATAGCATTTTCACCACGCACTCTCCATGTATCGTCATCATCATTCATCATTTCATTGGTAGAGTCAACGTACAGCAATTCTATAGCAGGGATTAAAGCTTCCCTCGCTTCATTGTCATATTCTCGAAAGAGCCTTAATTTGAACTCTTTGAGAATCTTTCCACCTGTACCTCCTAATCCAATGAGCAGATGGTTTGGATTGTCATAAATATTTGCCATAATTGTTATTGTTTTATTAGTTACAATTGTCTTATATTACATATACTCAATATCTTCTCCTTCTAGTATTGTAGATATTTGATGCGCGTTCACTTCTACGGCTAACTGCATGATAAAAACCATTCAGACTTAAACCTTGATACAAAATACAGACAGCCCATATAAGTTCAACAAAGATTATCAGATAGAAATTGAGATGAATGAAGGAGGCACAAAGCAAATACAGATTAACAAATATCTGCAAACCTCTCCAGATGTTGACTGTTATGAAATTCAAGTTCTTAACTTTCAAATGATCAAGATAATCATACACTTCACGTATCATCACAATGGGCATGTATAAATTAAGTATGGGGATGAACATCGTCCATGTCATCCATAAAGGGAAACGAACGTGAACCCCCAAACGTGCCATTACACTATACATGCTGTAGAGCCAATAACAGAAAAGACCTTGTAAAACAGGATAAGCAATCCAAAAAGCGGAATAAGTGTAACCTTGAATCATAATAAAAAAAGGAGAGATATTATTGGTGATATTCTCTACCACATCATGAAGGATAACAGCAACAAAACAGAACACAGCTAAAGCCATAAACCAGAAATAAAACGAATAATCCAAGATATTGACGGCTTTCTTCACATCAATAAATGAAGACTCGTTGACTTCTGTGTTTTTATTGTCCCTTCCACAATAAGGACATGCAGGAAGTTTTAGATTATACCCCCTTCGACATCTTGAGCAACTTTCAACTGTATCAAAAGCGCGACTTGTTGTACCTGTATGTAGATTATTTCTCATAATTGTATTAAAGCATTATAATGAGATGACTACCTATATGGCAGTTGAACTTAAACTGTTCTACCTACAACACAGAAAAAACGTGACTATTTCCTCTCTTTTTATGAATAGACTCAAAACCACTCAAAATAGTGATTCTCCCTTTGTCATTACGAACAACAAGAAGTGTGAGCCTCTCAGCTAATCCGCTGGTAGGCCTTCGACTGCCGTAAAGATAGATTAGTAGAAACAGCTCACACCCTATGCACGTAGCGATTGGATAGAATCCAATACTATCAATACAGAGGGAAGAACGTTCTCACTTTTCCAATCTTTACCAGGTAAGGTGTCGAAGTTTACCAGCTGGAAAAAGCAAAACGCTTCCTATGTCATGTGCGCGACGGAATGATCCAGTCGCGGTGCAAATGTAGGAATAATTTTTTGAAAACGTTCATTCGTGAG
>CACYEC010000416.1 GCA_902773225.1 uncultured Bacteroidales bacterium | reverse complement strand
CCTTCTTGCGCCGATCCGCAATATAGAGCACATCCTTGCCCATCAGCGGCGTGATTTCGTGAATGACCTTACTTTCCATTTAAGTCTTAATTCTTAACTCTTAATTCTTAACTCTTAACTAAATTAAGATTCTTAATTGAATAAGATTTTTTCTTAACTCTTAATTCTTAACTAAATAAAGATTCTTAATTATTTTTGTACTTCTTCACGCGTTCGTCATTGATGATTCCTTTCCAGTTCATCCCGAATGCGAAATCATAAGTGTTGCCGTCGGAATCGCGGTAGCAGCGCATATCGCGTGGCACGTCCTCTTGTTGCTCTTCCACCGCCTTCATGTCGGCTGGCATCTGCATCGGAAGCAATGCGGAAGGCTCATGATTCCCACAAATGATGTCGAGCAAAGCCTGGTGCTGCACATTGAATGAAATGAGAATGGCATCGGCGAAAGGCTCTATCTCCGAAAGAACGATGGGACGACCTGTCTCCACTACAACCACCACAGGCCGTTCGCCCATGGCTTTCTTTGTCTCCACAACCATGACCATGTCATCGCGGTTGTAAGTGGTTACTTTCTTCCCCTTGAAACTCCGGTTGGTGGTCTTTTCCATCGGGTCGCCACCAGCGATGCTGACGGCTCGGGCGTCTGTGGCAGTATAGTCGTCGTATTGCAGACTAAGCGGCATATAGCCGTTGCCGCCTTTTTGCACATCCTGACTGCTGTATCCGAAACCATTACTCGGCTCCTGAATAAGGCAGAGAGCGAAATCTGCTTGTTCGGGGTCTTTCACCACTTCGTAATATTTTCCCACCAACGCGAGGTCTATGGGCTCCACGGTCTTTTCCTCCGATACACCTCCCCACATGCCTGGAATAGCGGGGAAATGACGTTTAGGCACATACACCTTAGCCTTTTTATCGATTGGCAATGTGGCATTGCTGTGATTCTTGAGCATCACGACGGATTTGAGTTGAGCCTTGAATCCTTCTTCCATGAAATCTGGACGACCCACAATCCGTTGCGATTCCGCAGGGTCGAGATAGGGATTCTCAAACAAACCCACACGGAACATATTGAGCAACAAACGGCGAGCGGACTGCTCAAAGCGTTCTCGAGCACTTGCCTCGCCATATTCCTTACACCACATCTGATAGGCTTCCAACACGGGACCCATCTCGTTGTTTCCTCCGAATTGGTCAACACCTGCCTGCAATATCTTGTAATGGCGCTCGGCTTCTGTCAGGTGCTCCACGCCCCAGGGCTTGCCTCCCATTGGGCTGTCAAGCACTTTCATGTCTTTGGTGATGGCCCAGTCTGTGCAAATCACACCGTCGAACTTGGCTTCATCCCTCAGTTGCTGCTGTATCATCCATTTGCTGTAACTGCCACCCACATTCTCGCCCGATGGGTCTTGATTCCACAAGATGCTGTAGATGGGCATCACCGCCGATGCCATCTGTGTGCCTTCATCAAGTTTGAAAGCACCCTCAGTGAAAGGCCGTTTGTGCATATCGCGGTTGTTGCCTGGATAGACAGCGAACTTGCCCGATGCGAAATGTGAGTCGCGTCCTCCCTCCTGCGCTCCATAGCCATACCAATGCTTGACCATGGCGTTCACACTCTTCACTCCCCACCCTTTTGTCTCAGGTGTGGTCTGGAAGGCGTCGCAATAGGCTCGTGCCATATCTGTGGCCAATTTCGGGTCTTCGCCAAAAGTGCCGTTAAACCGGAACCATCTTGGCTCTGTGGCGATATCCACCTGGGGCGACAGGGCGGTGGCGATGCCTAAAGCACGGTATTCCTCTGAAGCAATCTCTCCGAAACGATGCATCAGTTCAGGGTCGAACGATGCGGCCAGTCCAAGCGACGTGGGCCACAGCGAGATTTGTCCGCCTGCTCCGGCGTTGAACTCCGCTGTGGCATTTGCCTCATGACGTGGGTCGGAACTGATGTTGACAGGGATGCCATGACCAAGGCCTTCGACGTATGTCTGTAAGTTGTTGTTCCATAAGGCAACCACTGCGGGACTCGCCACACTCGTGACTAATACGGCGCGCAAGTGGTCTTCGCTCAAGAACTTCTTCTGTTCATCCGACAGGGCGGATAATATAGAATCTTTTTCCACACCCTCTGCTTCGATTGTTGCCAAGTCTCTGCTGGCTGGTACAGCCTGGTGACTGCTATAGAGCATCAAACCTGCTATTTCCTCTATCGACAGTTTCGACGCAAGGTCGGCAGCACGGGTCTGGGCGTCCAACCGCCAGTCTTCATAAGCATCCAGGGAGTAGTTGCGGTTGAGGTCCTTGAATGCAAAACCATCGTCGGTCAACAGACTGACACTTGAAGAGGGAGTATAACTCAGGGTTGGACCGCCTCGCTGCTCAACCAAATGAAAAGAACCGACTTGACGCTCTGTCCATTTTTCTCCGTCGCACGACACAAGGAGTGAGATAGTCAAACTTGTAAGAACAGTGGAAAGATATTTGTGAAGTGATGTCATAGTGAATGATGGATATTGTTTTCATTGCAAAAATACAAAAAAACATCATAGAATAGAATAGGTTTTCGAAATAAAAAGATAATTTTGCAAAAACTATTCCTATGACAATGAGAAACTTATTATTCATAGCGGCTACTTGCGCGTTTTTACCCATGGTTGCACAGCAAACCAAACAGTTTAAAATAGTAAAGCAACTACCCATCACTTCGGTCAAAGACCAGAATCGAAGTGGCACCTGCTGGGCTTACGCCACACTCGGATACTTCGAGAGTGAAATCCTGAGGCGCACAGGCAAAACCTACGACCTATGCGAGATGTTTGTGGTGAACAAAGACTATATGGACTGTGCCACTCATTATGTGAGGATGCATGGCTACAGCCAGATTTCGGAGGGTGGCTCATGCGACGATGTCTTAGAGGTCATCCGACAACATGGCATCTGTCCTGAGGACGCCATGCCGGCACCTGGGTCACTGACTGGCGACTCCCTCGCTAATTTCAAGGTGTTCTTCCCTGAGTTGGAGAGAACTGTGCGCAGCATCGTGAAAGAAGGTGCAAAGGAACCCACGCCCCTTTGGAAAGATAATGTGCAAGCGCTCATCGAAATGTATGTGGGACGATGCCCTGAGACATTCACCTACGATGGCAAGTCCTATACGCCAAGATCCTTCGCCGACCAATTGGGGCTTGACTTCGATGACTATGTCAGTCTGACGAGTTTCACTCATCATTCACTCAACAAGTGGTTCATCATTGAGGCTCCTTATAAATGGCGCTTGAAACCCAGTTACAACATCCCCATCGACCAACTCATGGAGGTGCTCGACCAAGCCTTGGACGCAGGCTACACCGTGGCATGGGGCGGTGACGTTTCTGGCGACTTTACCCGCACTGGGCTCGCGATGCTACCCGACGGAGTGATACCAACACAACAGATGCGACAAGAGCAATTCGACGACTGGCGGTTCACCTACGACCACGTCATGCTCATCTATGGCAAGGCTGTCGATGAGCAGGGAAAGCCCTATTACTTGGTCAAAAACTCCTGGGGCAAGTCGGGTGACTATCAAGGCATCTGGTACATGTCACGCGACTACATGACCTTAAACACCACATACCTCTTCCTCAACAAGAACGCCCTGCCACGCAACTTACGAGAGGCATTGAAAGTACACGCATTCTGAATTGATTCTAAAAATCATGCCGCCGACATCAAGTCAGCGGCATGATTTTTTATTTCACTCAAATTTTCTTAACTCTTAATTGAATAAGAATCTTTCTTAACTCTTAATTCTTAATTCTTAACTAAATTAAGATTCTTAATTCTTAACTAAAGAATTTTCTTAACTCTTAATTCTTAACTCTTAACTAAATTAAGATTCTTAACTAAAGATTTTTCGTAATTCTCATTTCACAAGCACTTTTTTCCTGTTACCGTCTGCGGACTGGAGAATGTAAATGCCCGAATTGGGGCTGGAGCGGACAACTCGGCCACTGAGGTCATAGACCACTTCCACTTGCTCGCCATCAACAGCGCCATCGCCTTTCACATCTTTTATCCCTGAAGGATTGATTTCTTCTGCGATGTCCACATAGTCTGATGCCATGCCGTCAAGGTCTGTGGTGATGGACATGACTTGTTCCGCAGTAAGTGCGTAATTGTAGATTCGCACATCATCGAAGTATCCTTTAAACAATGGGTCGGCATCATACTGGCTGCGGCCAAGATAGCACACTGAAGGCTGGATGTCGGAGGGACGAACGGTAAATTGGTCTGAGGAGGCCACTTCCTCGCCATCAACATAAATACGGACAGAGACCTGACTGTCTGAAAGTGGCTGGATGGTCACCGCAACATGTTTCCATGTGGATGCCCTCAGTTTGCTGGTTCCAAGTTTCTGTTCCTCGCCATTGGCGGGTTTCATCACAAAACTCATCTCCGAACCATTATTCGGCGTGAGGAAGAGGTAACTGTCTGTTCCGTTGCCAAAGTCGAACAATCGCATCCAGTTGTTGTTGGTCGAAGCAGAAAGGCGTACCCACATCGCTATGGTCATGGCATCGCTCTGGGCAACAGAATATGGCAGTTGTACGTAACTCTTCTGTTCGGAGAGGTTCAGTGCCGATGTTCCCGACTTCGTCAGGATTGTTGTCGTAGTATAGTGTTCTGCGCCGTAAACTGAGGCGTCAAGATGGTTGGCGGTGTTGTCGGCAAGACTTCCGTCGAACTGCAACTGGCAAATCAGCCCCTCGTCTGGAATCAGTGTCACCGGGTCGGTTGGCTCGGATGCCTCGGAACGGTTGCCGGCATAATCAACGGCAATGACCTTGTAGGCGTACTCGTGACCTGGTACTGCGATGTTGTCAACAAAAGATGTCAGGGTGTCACCGCGACCAATGGTGTTCCAGACACCGTTGTCACTGCGGAGCACTGTATAAGTGAGCGCGTCTTCTTCGTCTGGTGCTGTCCATTGAAGGCTGATGCTGCCTTGCCGACGTGTGGCTATCAGGGAAGTAGGTGGTTCTGGAGCCACTGTCTCGCATTTCGAGTCAATGGGCTGGAATCGCCAGAGGAATCGTTTCAGCTCTGTTTCTGTGGCATCGTCTGCTGGAGGATTAACGACCTGGAGAACGGCACCGGAGTTCGTGGATGGGCAATAGAGGTATTTGTTGCTGTAACGGTTGACAATATAGTAGTATCCGTCCTTTGCATATTGCAAGTGCCACTGCTCAAGGTCGTTGTGGTCGCCACGCCAGCAAATGATATTGGCACCCGACCTGAGGTTCCAGTTCTTGAGGTTGAGGTGGTAAGTGTTGTTGCCTGCATTGTCGATGGTGTGGAAAGAGCAGTCGCCATTGATTTTCTGTGGTTTCACCTCCCATTGTTGAGATGTTCCCGATGTCTTGCGGGTGGTACATTGCACGTTGTCGGTTCCCATCATGGTAAGCAGTTTCTTCGATGAGAGGTTCATAATCTGGTATGTACCGTCGATAATCCCTGGAGCCACATCCTCACCGCTCGTGATATTGACAAACAGTTCTGCGTTGATTTGCCCTACCTGGTAACCTGTGCCGCCAGGAAGTTCGTAGGTCCATGAGCGTGTGGGACCGTAATCGTTGAAAAACACATCTTTACCCACACTGACGAATGTGAAGGTGGAGTTGTTGGCTTGTCGCTCCGACGAACCGAGGAAACCATGGACTTCACCTGTTTTCTCATTGCGATAGACGGCGCCTGAGGTCCAGTGGCTGCGGTCCTCGCCATATCCAATGCGGACTCCTTCCTGGCTGTCGCGGCAGAACTCACCGCGGGCCTTCGAGTCAAATCCCCACCAGATGCCGGTCTGCATACCATAGTTCACACCAACGATGGCTTCGCCCACATTGTGAAGTTCGTCGTTGGTCGCCAGTTTGCCCTCTGCACGAACTTTTGAGAAGAAGTTGGCGTAGGTGGCAAAAGAACCGGCCAACTGGTGGGTGTTGCCCTCGTCAATCACATCGCGCAAATCTACATACCAGTCCCAGGCACGGTCACAGTTGAGGGTGTTGCCTCCGCATAGGCGAATACCGTCGAAGAACGGGTCTTCGCGTATCAAACGGCAGATGGCGATGAAATCTTGCTTCCACCAGTACTTGTTCTCGTCCAAATCGGGCTCGTTGTATGGAGAGATGGAGATAATCTTCATTCCCTGGTCCTGACAGTATTTCACACTCGCCTTAATCACTTTGTACCACTCCTCCACTTTCCTCGTATAGTTTTTGAAACCTGTGGAACCATCCGACAGCTCTTTATCCATCGCGCCGTTGTCGCAGTTGATGTTGGCTTCGGTCACTCCTGTCTGTTTCAAGTGGTTGAT
>CACYEC010000415.1 GCA_902773225.1 uncultured Bacteroidales bacterium | reverse complement strand
GCTTGATACACCAGAACGCTTGTGTACATATCACAACGATTCGCTCCTTCTTGTTCTTGGTGGCTTAGAAGTTACCAATGGCAAAGTCACGCATGTGAATACAGGAGATTTTATGTTGTTCAGAAAAAAACAGTAACAATTATACTTTCTTTGTAACGAAAAAATATGTAATCATGAAAAGAATCATCATTACTGCATTTAATCATAAAGTTAGCAACATGAGAATACTTTGTAGTTTATTTTTTGTCTGCATCTACCTTCAGGTTCTTGCACAGACACAACGCATAGAGATACCGTTGAATTTCGGATGGCGTTTCCATATAGGTGAGGTTTCGGGAGCTGCGTTAACTAATTACGTCGACAGCACGTGGCGTGTAGTTGATCTTCCGCACGATTTCCAGATTGAGCAACCTTGGGCAGGACTTGGCGAAAACATCGATAATAATACTGCAATAAACATTAGGAACCGTTTGTTAAGTCGTGGTTTTAAGGAGATGAACAAGGGCTGGTATCGCTTCCATCTAACACTTGCCGATTCGTTGCGTAGTCAACGGCTACTGCTTGATTTCGGTGGCATCATGTATGTAGGTGATGTGTATTTCAATGGCGAACGAGTTGGGGGCACAGACTATGGCTATGTGGGATTTGAAATTGATATTACTGGTAAGGTGAAATTTGGGCAGGATAATGTGATAGCTGTGAGAGCCGATACCCGTGAATCAAGTAACTCACGCTGGTATACTGGTGGCGGCCTCTTCCGTACCGTTAAGCTGGTAGCAACTGATAGGGACGTTTATTTCGGTCGTCATCCTCTTTATATCACAACACGCGAGAACCGTTTTGTCACAATTTCGGCAGAAGTGGTTACTCGTGGACGAGATAAGAAAATGCCTGTGGAGATAAAGATTATAGGTCCAAATTGTCAGACGGTTTATGAGGGTAAGGCAGAGGTTCTACGTTCAACGCCAACCCGTATTGTGGAGTACCAACTACCGGAGATAGAAATAGACAATCCACAATTATGGGATACCGATCATCCTAATCTTTATACTGTGGAAATGACACTCTTTAATGAAAAAGGAGTTCCAGTTGACTATATAACCGACCACTTTGGCATCCGCACTATAGAGATAACTCCTCATCAGGGTTTACTTCTTAATGGAAAGAAGTTGTTGCTGAAAGGCTGTGCAAACCATCATGGTTTGGGCGCACTTGGTGCAGCTGCTTATCCACGTGCCATTGAAAAGCGCATTTTACTGATGAAGCAGTTTGGCATCAATCATATTCGCACTAGTCATAACCCCTATAGTCGTGAATTCATCGAGTTGTGCGACAAGAACGGTATTCTTGTAGTTGATGAACTGTACGACAAATGGACGCGCCAGCATACTGGTGGACGTGTGCCTTTTGAGCAATTATGGCAGACTGATGTTCCTGAGTGGGTCAAACGAGACCGTAACTCACCATCGGTAGTGTTGTGGAGCATAGGAAACGAACTACAGCAGGACCCTAATCAGCCTTTTAATGACTATGGCGTGACGATGTATCGACTAATGAGGACGTTGCTCCAGCGCTATGACTCCACTCGTCTGACTACTGTTGCCATGCATCCACACTATCGCAGCTGGGAGACAGACTCGCTGCCCGCTAAGTTAGCGATGGTTACTGATATACAGTCTTATAATTATAGGTATATGTACTTCCCTGGCGATGGACGCCGGTTCCCTTGGATGCGGTTCTATCAAAGTGAAGCTTCTGTCGCAGCAATGGGGCAGAATTTCTTTGAAATGGATCTTGACCGTGTCATCGGCTTGGCTTATTGGGGCGCCATTGATTATTTGGGTGAAAGTCAAGGATGGCCTGCAAAAGGATGGGGGCAGGGTGTGTTTGACATTGCTCTTAACCCTAAACCAAAAGCTTACTATATGAAGAGTTTCTTCTGTCCCGATGAGCCGATTGTGTATATTGCCGTATTGACGGGTGCTGATGTCATGAGTGATCATTGGAACAGAACCAAAGATCAGAAGCTCTCGATTATCGCCTACACCAATGCAGAAGAGGTAGAACTGTTGCTTAATGGTAGGAGTCTTGGAATGCAGCCTAACAACACACTTGACGCCAAGTTCCGAAACCAGATTCAATGGAAAGACATTGCCTATGAGCCAGGTGTATTGGAAGCAGTTGCTTATACTTCAGGTAAGGTTGTAGCCCGTCATAAGATTGAAACTACAGGAGAGGCCGTGAAATTAGTGGCTCAGCCGGATAAACCTTTAAATGTTCCATCCCCGGCTCTCAAATGGTTAGCTGATGGCACAGACCTTCAGCATGTGCGAATTTTTACCGTTGATAAGAAAAATCGCGAGGTACCCACTGCCCAAGGAGAAGTGACATTCTCCATAGATGGTCCTGCTGATATAGTGAGTGTTGTCAATGGTGACATCAATTCAAACGAAATGATGGTGGGTAATTGCCGCAGTCTTTACAATGGTTCTTGTTCTGTCATATTGCGTTCTCGGCGGCAGTCGGGTGTAGTGGTACTTACTGCCAGTATGCAGGGTATGAAGCCGGTTCAATTGAAACTCAAAACGGAATAGTAGTTTTTTTTCAATGTTTTTCTTGGTGAATTCGCGGAAACTCCGTAACTTTGCACCCGAAATAAGTTTAGTAGCTTCATTGCATAGTAGTTTAATAGGTAAAATAATACATTTTTTTAATTTTCAATATCAGTGATTACAGT
>CACYEC010000414.1 GCA_902773225.1 uncultured Bacteroidales bacterium | reverse complement strand
GAAGCAGGCAAAAGAATGCTCTTCTCTGTCACGATATCTTCGACATCGAACCAAGGTGTCTCATATTGTTTTTTCATATCCATTTCAGTTTACTTGCAATAATTAATACTGGTTTGATAAAACTTATGGCTAAGAACGCCTATCTAACAAGAACTTTCTTGCCGTTGATAATGTAGAGGCCTTTAGTCGGTTTATTTACCTTACGGCCTTGAATGTCGTAAATCTCGTCGCTTCCATTAGACTGCTCAAAGTCAATGTTTCCAATGGCAGTCGGTCCCATTTCCTCGAAACTGATGGTGTAGGTGTTCACAAGTGTCTCTGTCACTGTGCTGAGGTCAAGATATGCCTTGTTGGCTACGAGCATCTCTCCTGTGTATTTGTAGAATCCCACAACACCTTTGCTACTGATGTTGAACACGCGGATGTTGGCCCTTGAGCGTCCGTTTGCTTCAACAGGCTCAGCAAACAATGTTCCAATCAGAAGGTTGTCATCGAATGAGGTGTCATCGGTTGAAGTGACCACATACAACTGGTTGTTGTCAGTACCAGTGGACAAACTTTCGATGATGACAGGTGTGTTGGCAGGAATCACAAGTCCAGGACCTCCTATCTTTGAAGGATGTGCTATACCATTATGCACAGTAGGAACAGTGTAAACACCGACGATGTCCCCGTCTTCAGGAATTTGGAAAGCGAAGTCCGTGTTGAGTGTGCTGTAGTAGTATGTAATATCTTCTTCGGTTGATTGAACCTTTTGTGCGATATTCACAGCATACTTCTCGTTCACGTTATCCACCTCTTTAAGTTTCCATACGTTGTACTCAGTAGGTTCATCACCTTCCACTGCGATAAGCGACAAATTATCGCCGTCTTGTGCAACGCTGTATCGCTTGCCTGGTTCCACATTCGAGAGGAATAATTCAGTAGCGGCAGGGTTCTGCACATCGTTATAGACGAATGCGAGAACAGCGAGATACTGCTGATGAGTCATCTCAGGAACATCGAAATAGCCTATATATCCTGTTTCTCCGTCCTCTAAAGCCACTGGTTTGAGTTCGAATCTTGGAACAGTCTCAAGACCGGCCTTATTAGCCAATTTGGTAAGCAACAGGTGCAATGGAGCTATAATGTCCACTCCTTGGCTTCTCATACCACTTATCACAGGTGTTGACCCGCTGTCGTCAATCTTCACATCGATGATGGTTGCAGGGTTGCTCAGTGCATTTTCTGCATCCGATGTTGGCGAAACGGTAGAGGCATCTTTACCATGGAACTCGATGATGTTTGCAGTAGTGGCATTTTCAATTCTGTAGTACCCGCTAAGTAATGGTTGTTCTTCTTGTGGTTGTAGCATCCATTTAGCCTTGTTACCGACTGTTGCCAGTTGTGCTGCAGGAATGAAATCGAATTCATTGTCATCGTTAGCGATGATATAATAGCGGTTGCCAGGATTGATTTTCTCAAGTTGTTCAGCGGAATACTGGTGCTCAGCGTCATCACCGATTTCCAACAAGGCAGAACTCTTCAATATTTCCCAAAGACTTGCGCTACCTGCGAATGTTTCAAGGAAAGTGGAAGTATAAGGCATGGTAGGAACGTCGAAATAGAACAACACCGTTCCGTCGCCATTATCTTGCATTTTGAGTTTTCCATACTTCCTGATATACCACTCAGCGATCATCACGGTTTCATAGTCTCTGATATAGCCGAAGTTGCTGGAGAACATTTCACCGTAAGGTTGTGATTCATCATAGAAAATTCTCATTCTTCCAGCGTAGAAGAACGGTTTCCTTGTCTTAACGTCTTTTTTCGTATAGTCCTTTATTGTTGTATCGTCAGGACTAAGCGTGTTAACGATGTAGTCAAAAACAGACTTTCCATTGACGCTGAAGTTGTCAATCTGATAAACGTTATCACTTCTGAGTCTTCCCACTCCAAGTGAAGTGGTAGCATTGTCTTTATTGCTGATGTTAATGGCGTTTAGGTCAGGTTGTGCGGTGACGCTCGTTCCGTCGTAGTTGATGTATTTGCCATTACCTACGTTCTTGATGAAATAGTCACCACTGACAACGTTTTCTTTCTCAGAAGAGCCTTTAAGTGTCCACAACGTGGAGTTATAGTTGTTATTGTTAACGTATTCTTCTCTGATGAAAGAGATATTTCCGCCATCATTTACAAAGAGATAATAGTTTCTACTCTTAGCGATTTGTGAGTTGTTGTTATTCCAAACAGCCCAATATGTCAGAGGATACAAAGATGTTTTTACTGTTTGTACGATATAGGATCCGATGGGGTCGTTAGCGTATTCCTGTGCGAGAGAATTGAGTGCATATTCCCAGATGCACACTTTGTTCAACTGGTAATATCTGGTACCATCTATTCCCATAACGGTCATGAAAGCATTGTCCACGAAATTAGGGACAGTAGGCACTTCCACTTTGAATCTCACGATAGGGTTTCCGTTTCCATCCGTAGAGTTTGATGGCTCGACATTGATTTTAGAATATCCTTCAGTGAGCAGTTGCAGCATAGTGGCGATATCCGGTGCAGTAAGCATCTTGATTTCATCGCCCCCTGTTTTGATTTGCGCTTGAACATTCGCCTTCAAGGAGTTCATAAGTTCGTCCAATTTGGCATAGACATCAAACACAGTCGTTGTACCCGACTGACTCATTTTCATAGAATAAGTCTGGTAAGTACCGTCATCGTTCTTCGCTCCTATGCCAAGGAATTGATTGTCGGCCAAGGTAACCTCTGAATAGGAAACGTTACTGATTGTGTAAGTTCCAGATTCAGGCTTCTGCGCATGAAGTCCTAAGGTGGTAACGCTTAGCAACAATGAAAACAAAAAAGTACTTTTTTTCATTTGTTTCGTCTTATTAGTAATTTAACATTTCTCTTTTCGTGGCTGTCATTATTCACTAAGACAGTTAAAGCAAGGTCTTTTGTCTTATTCAATCTCGACTAATTACCCTTATTCCGTGCAAAGTTATATAATTTCAAAATAAAAACAATAAAAAATCGATACTAATAATATCAAAAACGTGATTTTTTTCTTTTAAAGACTATGATTGCTCAAAAAATCCGACATCTTGCTCTAATTTTTAAAACTTCTATACCTCAAGTTCGTTTAATAATCTTTAAGTAAACTATAGATAATAAGATGCCTCATTTATAAAAAAAGGAGTGGTGTCAAATGTTTCATAACAAATGTTAAAACAGAGGATATTCATGCAAAAATGATGGATTTGTGCATATTTTGGGCAATTTTAAGGAGTTGTACGGATATTTATGCGGTGTTATATACAAAAATGTTTCATGGGTATGACAAAATGAAACATTTTGAAACATGGTATTTGGGCAAGTTTCATATCATTTAGCCACGTTCAAAAGGCACAAAATAACAAGTCACGATATCGGTTAGACATCGTGACTTGAAAACATGCCACCAACGCTGTTGAAAAGATGGATTCACTGTGGAAAGGACATATTCACAGTAAAGCGGTGTGTGGTTAGAAATTATCAGAATTCGGCTGTTCTCGGTGTGCGTGGGAACGGTATGACATCGCGTATGTTCTGCATACCAGTAACGAAGAGGATGAGGCGCTCGAACCCCAGTCCAAAACCGCCATGCGGGCAGGTTCCGAACTTGCGTGTGTCGAGGTACCACCACATGTCTTTCATCGGGATGTTGAGTTCGTTGATTCTGTTGATGAGTTTGTCATAATTTTCCTCACGTACGCTTCCTCCGATGATTTCTCCGATTTGCGGGAACAGCACATCTGTGCCTTGCACAGTCTTACCGTCTTCGTTTTGCTTCATATAGAAAGCCTTGATTTCCTTCGGGTAGTCGTTGAGGATGACAGGTTTCTTGAAATGTTCCTCCACGAGGTATCTCTCATGCTCGCTAGCCAGGTCCATACCCCATTTGACGGGGAATTCGAATTTGTGTCCGTTTGCAACGGCTTCTTCCAAGATTCTGATACCTTCAGTATAAGAAAGACGAACGAAATCTGTTGAGATGACAGATTGAAGTCGCTCCAGGAGTGTCTTGTCAATCATCTTGTTGAGGAACTCGAGGTCATCCTGACAGTTGTCAATTGCCCATTTCACACAATATTTAATGAATTCCTCTTCCAAATCCATGAGGTCGTTCATGTCGATGAAAGCCACTTCAGGTTCAATCATCCAGAATTCAGCCAGGTGTCTTGGTGTGTTGGAGTTCTCAGCCCTAAAAGTAGGTCCGAAAGTGTAGATTTGTCCGAGTGCAGTTGCTCCGAGTTCTCCCTCGAGTTGTCCGGAAACGGTGAGGCTTGTCATCTTTCCGAAGAAGTCATCATCGTAAATGATTCGTCCTTCTTCATCTTTCTTGAGGTCATAAAGGTTCTTTGTTGTCACCTGGAACATTTCACCGGCACCTTCGCAGTCACTTGCTGTGATAATTGGAGAGTGGAAATAAAAGAACCCCTTGTCGTGGAAGAATTTATGTATGGCGATGGCCATGTTGTGCCTTATGCGGAAGACAGCTCCAAAAGTGTTGGTGCGTAGTCGCAAGTGTGCGTGCTGTCTCATGTATTCAAAACTCTGTCCCTTCTTCTGCATAGGGTAGTCTTGCGGACATGTTCCGTAGATTTCAATTTCCTCAGCCTGAATCTCGACATTCTGTCCTGCGCCTGGGCTTTCCACGAGCAGTCCGTTGACGTTGATGCAAGCACCAGTGGTGATGAGTTTGATGGTTTCGGGGTCGAATTTCTCTCCGTCGGCCACAATTTGCACACTCTTGATGACAGACCCGTCATTAAGTGCGATGAAGTTCACAGTCTTGCTGTTTCGTTTGCTTCTCACCCACCCTTTGACGTTGACCTTTGAACCGTAATCAGTTCTTTTCAGCAGGTCCACGATTTTAGTCCTACGAATAGTTTCCATTGATGAATCAATTATCGTTGTATTGTCTATTAATATAAACAGATGCAAAAAAATGCTTAATTATTCAAAAGACCCGATATGGAGCATGGCCACTTCTTGTTCTGTGAGGTATCTCCAGTCGCCTCTTTTGAGTCCTTTCTTAGTGAGTCCAGCGAACATCACCCTGTCGAGTTTCATCACTCTGTATCCCAGATGTTCGAAAATTCTTCTTACGATTCTGTTCTTTCCGGAGTGTATTTCGATGCCCACTTGACTCTTGTCGGTGTCGGATGCATAACTGATGGCATCTGCATGAATCTCCCCGTCTTCCAGTTCCACTCCTTCAGCGATTCTCTTCAAGTCAGACGCAGCGACATTCTTGTCGAGATAGACGTGATAGATTTTTTTCTTCAGGAATTTGGGGTGAGTGAGTTTAGAAGCGAGGTCTCCGTCGTTTGTAAACAGTAGCACACCTGTAGTGTTACGGTCGAGTCGTCCTACAGGGTAGATGCGTTCACGACAGCAGTTTTTCACCAAGTCCATCACAGTCTTTCTTGCTTGGGGATCATCGCTTGAAGTCACATAGTCTTTGGGCTTGTTCAGAAGCACATATACCTTCTTCTCGATGCTGACGAGTTGGTCATGGAAATGCACGACGTCGGTGCGCTTAATCTTTGTTCCCAATTCCGACACGATTTCGCCATTCACTTTGACCACACCTGCTTGTATGAAATCATCTGCTTCGCGTCTGGAGCACACACCAGCATTGGCGAGGAATTTATTCAGTCGTATGGGTGCATCTGGATCCTCAATATATTCTTTATATTCGATTCTCTTCTTGAGGCTGTATTTTGCATTGGGGTCATATCCTTGCTTGCGTTGTTTGTTCTTCTGCTGTGCAGGCCTTTGATTGTATCCACCACCTTGCTGGTTCTGGTTGTTGTAGCGTGTGCGTTGCTGGTTATATTCCCCATTACCATACTGCTGACCGCCATTGTATCGGTTGTTTCGCTGTTGGTTGTATCCACCCTGCCTATAGTTGCCTTCATTGTTGTTCTGCTGTCTGTATCCACCTTGCTGGTTAGGTCTGTAGCCATGAGTGTAGGTTGTGTGGTTTCTGCTGAAAGCAGGTCTTTGTGCTTCATAACCTCCATCTTGTTGCTGTCTGTTGTTGTATGGCTGTCTCTGCTGACCGTACTGCGGTGCTCTGTGATAGTCGTTGTTGTTGTTGTTGGAGTAGTTGTATCCCTGTGGACGGAATCCTCTGCTTCCTCCATTGTCACTGCTGTAAGCGTGTTCGGAACGGTTGAATCTTGGTCGTTGTTGTCGTTGTCCTTGTCCTCTTGGATGTGTTCCGCGCTGAGGATAGTTGTTGTCACGATTGTATGCACGATAACCTTCACGGCCGTCTGCATTTTCTCTGTTTCTGTTGTTGTTGTCCTGGTCGGAATCCAAGTAGGAGTCCTCCTTAAAAGAATCATTCTCGTTCATAGTGGTTCTTTTGTCTAAATAATAAAATTGTTATAATGAATTATATTGGTGGTAATTTATGCAATAGTGTTTAGAGCCCTGTATAAGAGTGAGGGGTGATTTTCCTCAATTCCTCTTTCACACTTTCCTCCACGTCAAGTTGTTCTATGAAGTCCTTGATGCTCTGCTCGTTGATGGTAGCATTGGTTCGTGTGAGAGCCTTGAGCGCTTCATAAGGATTGGGGTAAGCTTCACGTCTTAATACAGTTTGTATTCCTTCAGCGCAGACCGCCCAAGTATTGTCGAGATCGCGATTGATGGCATCTGGGTTAAGCAACAGTTTACGCAGTCCCTTGAGCGTAGATTCCATTGCGATGAGGGCGTGTCCCATGGGCACCCCGATATTTCTCAACACAGTTGAGTCAGTAAGGTCTCTTTGCAGTCTTGACACAGGTAACTTTGTACTGAGGTGTGAAAGAATGGCGTTAGCAATGCCGAGGTTGCCTTCTGAGTTTTCGAAGTCAATAGGATTAACTTTATGTGGCATGGCGCTTGACCCCACCTCTCCGGCCTTGATTTTCTGTTTGAAATATTCCATCGAGACGTACATCCAGAAGTCTCGGTCGAGGTCGATGATGATGGTGTTGATACGCCTCATAGCGTCGAACAACGAAGCGAGGTGGTCATAGTTGCTGATTTGAGTTGTCCATTCTTCCCTTTTCAGCCCAAGTTTTTCTGCCACGAATTGGTTAGCAAACTCTTTCCAGTCGTATTGTGGATAGGCTACGTGGTGTGCATTGAAATTGCCGGTAGCTCCTCCGAATTTGGCTGTAATCTTGCAGTTCTTGAGCGTTTCAAGTTGTTCTGTGAGCCTATAGACAAAAACCATCACTTCTTTTCCGAGCCTTGTAGGACTTGCAGGCTGTCCGTGTGTTTTGGCAAGCATGGGTATGTCAGCCCATTCTTCGGCGTATGCTTTGAGTTGTTCGATGAGTTCCTCCAGCTTGGGACAATAAGCTTGGTTTAGCGCGTCTTTCAGTGAGAGTGGCACACTGGTGTTGTTAATGTCCTGACTTGTGAGTCCGAAGTGGACGAACTCCTTAAATTTGGAGAAGTCACCGATTTTGTCGATTTGTTCCTTGATGAAATACTCCACAGCCTTGACATCGTGATTAGTGGTTTTCTCAATTTGCTTAACCCTTTCGGCGTCTTGTATTGAGAAATTCTTGTAAATACCTCTCAGAGAGTCGAATAGCGTCTTGTCGAAATCCTTGAGTTGAGGTAATGGTATTTCGCATAGTGTGATGAAATACTCGATTTCAACTTTCACTCTGTATTTAATCAATGCGTATTCCGAAAAATAATCGGACAATATCTCCGTTTTGCTTCTGTAGCGTCCGTCAATGGGGGAGATAGCAGTTAGAATGTTTAGATCCATTGCTGATAATCGTTGTGTTATCTGATATGATAATCGTTATGTGTATTGAACAGAATAAGTTTCGTCAACTTATATATATAAAGATGTAGGATTTTAGTTGTCAGCACTTCTGACATGATAATCATGTGTGGTTTTTTCGGATGGGTTTGGTAATGTGTGATGTTGTGTGTAAATTGCAATTCGTTTGTTCTGCATCGTTATTCGAGATCCTAAAAATGATGCATCAGAAAGGGGTTGTTACTTTTTAGGTTGCAAAATTACAACTTTTTTCCTAAGCAGAGCAAATATTAAGGTCTGAAAATGTTATTTTTGTTGATTATTGTCGATATATGCCAGTCTAAAGGTAGTATAAACTTCAATGATAACAAAAATAAGGAAAGGGATGAACCAAGTTGACTTAGTGAGATAAAACCCTAAAAACCATGTTGGTGTAGAAATCATGGCAACAGCGGCAATCAACAGGAACATAGCCCCTACTTTCTGCTGATAAACCAAGCGTCTGGCGACAATGTTGTCGTTAGGTGTGGAATCCAGCATTCTTCCGAGGAAGAACAGGCAAGTACCAACGACAAACACATAAACAGCCCCTTGAGGCAGCCAAGACCAGCTCACCGCACCAATTAGCACCATAGTCTCACCACTCAGCGTGAGTGTGGCGAGTGTTTTTCTCTTGTCCATGCTTCTATTCCTCGTCTTCGATGACAAAGATGTCCTCGTTTTCAGTCTTCATGTAGTATTTTTCTCTCGCTACTTCCTTGATGGCCTCGGGATCGTTTTTCAGTCGTTCGAGAGTGGCTTTGTCTTCGTCGAATTTCTTTTGGTATTTGTCGATTTCCGCTTGCAAAGCTTGTATTTCTTTCTTCTGCTTGCTACGGTTGATAAGACTTCCTTCTCCCACGAAAACTACGGCTACGGCGAAGACGATAATAGCCAGTGGGTATTTGAGTTTCAGGAAGTAATGTCTGATGGCATGTTTCATAATTCTTACATAATGTTGATTTGAATATGCGAAATTACACTTTTTGTCTGACATAATCCAATATTATCGGGTTTTTTTTCATGGGTATGATGGCTTTTCTGTAGTTATTAGGCGTGATGTTCCTCAAAGATGAGCGTTTTGCCGTACTATACGAGTGACGAGATTGGATATGGACAAAAAAAATCTTAGCGATAGTTTGTCAGAATGGCTGGATTTTTGTAATTTTGCACCGCAATTATCAAGGAGGGGTGCCTATTTTGCAATTGGCTGAGATTATACCCATTGACCTGATCGGGGTAATGCCCGCGTAGGGATTATTTGGATAAATGCTGGACTTATGTCGTTCTTTGCCCATAAAAAGACAATCGTTGCACTTCTCCTGCACATATTATTTATATAACAACTAAAAATGAGAAGAGTAATGTTCATGGCAGTATGTTCTGCCGTTGTCCTGTCGGTGTCAATAGAAACCGATGCACAAGAGAAAACCGACAGTTTGAGAATTATCAATCTTCAAGGTGTAGAGGTAGAGGCGACAAGAGCCACGAAGACCACCCCTATGGCTTTCCGTTATATCAGTAAGGAAGAGTTGAAAGAAACCAATTTTGGTAAGGACATCCCCTCCCTTCTTCAGTTCACCCCCTCAGTGGTGACGAGTAGCGATGCTGGTACAGGCATTGGCTACACAGGTATCCGTATCCGCGGCACCGACCCCACGCGCATCAACATCACCGCCAACGGCATCCCCCTCAACGACTCCGAGTCTCAATACTTGTACTTTGTGGATATACCTGATTTCGCCTCCTCATTAGAGGACATTCAGGTGCAGCGTGGAGTGGGTACATCCACGAACGGTGCGGGTGCTTTCGGCGCATCCCTTAACATGCAGACCCGTAATTTCTCGTACACTCCATATTTCATTGTCGATGCTTCGGGCGGTTCTTACGGAACCCATAAGGAAACCTTGAACTTCGGTTCAGGTTTGTTAGGCAACCATTGGTTTGTTGAAGGACGTTTCTCCAACATTGGCAGTGATGGTTATATCGACCGTGCCTCAGCCGAGCTCAATTCTTACTTTGTGCAAGCAGGCTATTACTCAGGCACCACCCTGTTGAAGTTCATCACCACCAATGGTACTGAACGAACCTATCACGCCTGGGACTATTCATCCAAGGAACAGTGGAAGACCTACGGACGTCGTTACAATCCTTCAGGCTCTTATACTGCCGCAGATGGGACGACAGCCTATTACGACAACCAGATAGACTTTTTTCACCAGCAACATTACCAATTGCTTTGGGATCAGTCTGTTTCAGAAGCCATTAAGCTCAATGTCGGTATTCACTATACCAACAATTTTGGGTATTACGAACAATACAAGGAAAGCCAAAAACTGTATAAATATCTACTCACTTCAGAAAACGGTTCAAAGACAGACCTTATTCGAAGGAAAAACATTGACGGTGATTTTTACGGTGCAGTGGCTTCTGTCACCTACAAGAAGGGTGGTATGAATGCCAACCTTGGAGGCGCTTGGAACAAACACGATGCCGACCACTACGGCACATTGCAATGGGTGCGCGAATTCAAGGGTGGACTCAACCCCAATCACACATATTATGACAACAATGGCAAGAAAATAGACGGCAACATCTACGGCAAGGTTGACTACAAGATTTACAAAGGTCTGGTAGGTTATGTTGATTTGCAGTACCGCCATGTGAACTACAAGATGACGGGAAGTTCACAAGAATTTGATGACAACCACGACCAACGTCCTTTTGCCGTAGACGCCACATACGATTTCTTCAACCCGAAGTTCGGTCTTTCTTACGCGATAGGACATGGTCATCAGGTTTATGCCTCCTATGGCATAGCCCACAAAGAACCTACCCGTAATGACTTTGAGGATCAAATGGCTGAATCACAAGAGGTGATGCCTCAGTCTGAGCGCTTAAATGACCTCGAGATGGGTTATAAGTATAATTCCCGATATGTGGATTTCGGACTCAACCTCTATCATATGTCCTACGATAACCAGTTTGTTCTGACTGGCGCTCAAGACACCAATGGCGAGATGATAGCCCGCAATATCAAAGACAGTTACCGAATGGGTCTTGAGGCCGAGATTCAGGTGCGTCCCTTTGATGGTTTTGTATGGGACTTCAATGCTACGCTCAGCAAGAACCGTGCGAAGAATATGACGCTGAATGTGGTGGACGAGAACTGGAACGAGACTCCAGTGAATGTTGGTTCTACCCATCTGGCCTATTCTCCCGACCTCATCTTCAACAATATCTTCAGTTATGAGTACAAAGGTTGGAAAGCATCATTGATGAGCCAGTATGTTAGCAAGCAGTACATGACCAACTCCAATTTCCAATCATATGTGGATGAGGCGACAGGGGAGAATATCAGCGCTATGATAGATGCCTATTTTGTGAGCAACCTCGACCTTTCATACAGTTTCAAGTTGAAGGGAGTAAAACGAATCACTTTGGGTGCCACTGTGTATAACATCTTCGATGAGACATACGAGAGCAACGGCAGTTGCTCCATGTACTTCAAGCAGGACGGAGGCAAGGTGAAAGCCTTCCATGATGGTGATGCAGGTTTCTGGTCTTGGTCTACCTATTCATGCCAAGCCCCCATCCATTTCCTGGCTCATTTGTCGTTGAACTTCTGAGAGCAGTGTCAATAATGCCATACTTTTAACTTAAGGGGTCTTCTGTCTTTCTGGAAATTGAGAAGAATTTCTTTAGCAGAAGACCCCATTAATTAGTCAACGTAGTAGGGTAAGAATGAGAGTGAGACAAGTTTTTTCATATCGTAAAAATCGTTTATTTGTAGAGCAGTTGAAATGGCTATGGAGTGGAACTTTCTTGAGATATTCGGTACGATTGTAGGCTTGGTTTATTTGTGGCTTGAGTATAAGGCGAGCATATATCTATGGATAGCCAGTGTGGTTATGCCCGCCATCAACCTATTCGTTTACTTCAATGCAGGTCTGTACGCAGATTTCGCCATGGACATTTATTATTTAGCCATTGCTATATATGGATGGATATTGTGGCGCTATGGGTTGAAGAAGAAAGATAATCGCCAGGGCAAGGTTTCTGGCAAAGAAATATCAAGTGATGCTCGTCCTGCCGCTATCACCCATCTGCCATTCAATTCCATTCCAGTCTTGGGGTTAGTGTTTGCGTTCCTGTTTGTGGGTATTGCTCAAGTACTCATCCTTTTCACGAACAGCACTGTGCCTTGGCTGGATTCCTTCACCACCTCACTCAGTATTATCGGTATGTGGGTATTGGCACGAAAACATTTGGAGCAGTGGTTGGTGTGGATTGTGGTTGATATTGTGAGTGCATTCTTGTATGCCTACAAGGAACTCTATTTTTATTGTGGCCTTTATACACTTTACATTGTCGTCGCCATATTCGGTTATCTCAAGTGGAAGAAGATGATGGAGTAAATGATGCAAAAACGTCCTTACATTTCTTTCACCTCTCCAAAATTTGGTTATTTGCCCACTTATTTATAATTTTGCTTTTTAAAACGATTTTTTTACTGTAATTTGAGTCGGAAGCAGCAACGCAAGAAGCACAAATGCATCCAATTGACACATCAACACCAAGAGCAAATAACTTTCATTATAGAAATGCTTGACAAAACATCGAAAATATACGTGGCCGGCCACCGTGGACTGGTGGGTTCAGCCATATGGAACAACCTCTTGCAACGTGGCTACACCAATCTCGTTGGACGTACACACCGCGAACTGGATCTCACGGATCAACAGTCCGTGAAGGCATTCTTCGATGAGGAGCGCCCCGACGCAGTGGTTTTAGCCGCCGCCTTCGTTGGCGGTATCATGGCCAACTCACTGTATCGCGCGGACTTCATCATGATGAACATGAAGATACAGTGCAACGTCATTTCCGAGTCATACTCCCACGACGTGAAGAAACTTCTGTTCTTAGGTTCCACCTGCATCTACCCCAAGAACGCTCCCCAGCCGATGCGTGAGGACTGTCTGCTTACATCACCTTTAGAGTACACCAACGAAGAATACGCCATAGCTAAAATCGCTGGACTGAAAATGTGTGAGAGTTACAACCTGCAGTACGGCACTAATTACATCGCCGTGATGCCGACCAACCTCTACGGTCCGAACGACAATTTCCACTTGGAGAACTCCCACGTGATGCCGGCGATGATGCGCAAGGTGTATCTCGCCAAACTTATCCACGAATGTTCTTGGGACAAGGTGAGGACAGACTTGAACACTCGTCCTGTGGAAGGAGTTGACGGAAGCGCCAGCCAAGAAGAGATACTGAGTGTACTCTCAAGATACGGCATCGAAGACAACAAGGTGACGCTTTGGGGAACAGGCACCCCCCTTCGTGAGTTCCTATGGAGCGAGGACATGGCCGACGCTTCTGTCCATGTGTTGCTCAACGTTGATTTCAGCGACATCATCGGTATTGAAAAATACAGTAGCGTGCACTATGGTGCTCGGACAGACGGTAGTGTGGACCGCAACCACTCTGCGGGACGAGGCGGAGCTATTCCCCAGTTAGGCGAAATCCGGAACTGCCACATCAATGTGGGCACAGGCAAGGAATTGACCATCCGCAGGCTGTCGGAACTGGTTGTGGATGCAGTGGGCTTTGAAGGCGAAGTTGTGTTCGACACAACAAAGCCCGACGGCACCATGCGCAAACTCATCGACGTGAGCAAACTGCACTCATTAGGCTGGACGCACAAGGTGGAAATTGAAGACGGAGTGAATAGGCTCTTCCAATGGTACAGGGACAGCATTTCATAAGAAGAACATTAAGCAAAGAATAAGAAAGAATACGATACAGATATGGAAAAGAAGAACATCGCACTCATCACAGGAGTGACAGGGCAGGACGGCAGTTATCTGAGCGAGTTCCTGCTTGACAAGGGTTACGAGGTACATGGCATCATCCGCCGCTCGTCGGTGGATTACCGCGAGCGCATCGCACACCTTGAGGGCAAGCCAGACTTCCATCTCCACTACGCCGATATGGGCGACTCCATGTCTTTGGTGAAGTTGGTTGGAAAGGTTCAGCCCACAGAAATCTACAATCTGGCGGCTCAGAGTCACGTACAGGTGAGTTTCGACGCCCCCGAGTTCACCGCCGACGTTGATGCCGTTGGTGTGCTACGCATTCTCGAGGCAGTTCGCACCAACCACCTTGAACACAGTTGCCGCATCTACCAGGCTTCCACGTCGGAACTATATGGCAAGGTGGAGGAGGTTCCCCAGAACGAGCAGACACCTTTCCACCCCTACTCTCCCTACGCAGTGGCTAAACTCTACGGCTATTGGATTGTGAAGGAGTACCGCGAGGCCTACGACATGTTTTGTTGCTCAGGTATTCTCTTCAACCACGAGTCAGAGCGCAGAGGCGAAACATTTGTCACCCGTAAAATCACTCTTGCCGCAGCCCGTATCGCCCAGGGGAAGCAGGAAAAGCTGTATTTAGGCAACCTTTCCTCCTTGCGTGACTGGGGCTATGCAAAGGACTACGTTGAGTGTATGTGGCTTATTCTGCAACAAGAGAAGCCGGAGGATTACGTCATTGCCACGGGTGTGCAGCACTCTGTGCGTGAGTTCGCCTACTTGGCATTCAAGACAGCCGGTATGGAATTGGAGTTCAGGGGCGAGGGCATCAACGAGAAGGGAGTTTGCGTGGCTGG
The DNA here is from genome assembly GCA_902773225.1 of uncultured Bacteroidales bacterium. GTDB lineage: Bacteria > Bacteroidota > Bacteroidia > Bacteroidales > Bacteroidaceae > RUG11857. The sequence continues at coordinate 35,905 of CACYEC010000414.1, read as the reverse complement.
TCCAGCCCACTTAGTGGGCAAGACCTTGGTGGAGGTCAGCGAGGACTTCTACCGCCCGACCGACGTAGTCAACCTCCTTGGCGACCCGTCGAAGGCTAAGAACGAATTAGGATGGAACCCTCAATCCACCAGTTTCGAGCAACTGGTGAGCATCATGGTGAAGCATGACATGCAGAAGGTGGCAGCCGACCATGTTGCTGGTGTGATGCGTACGAACTTGGCAGAGTATCTGGAAAAAGGTATCACCAAATAAGGTCGCTAATCACAGCATAGTTTTTCAACAAAAGTACATCAAAGAGGTAAAAATGAAGAAAATACAAAGACTGTACCGATTCTTAAAAGCAGACGGTTCCTTATTCAAGACTCTGTATTTCAATTTCAAGTTGCTTCCCTTTCGCGATGCCTGCAAATTACCTATTGCAATTGGCCGGAGAGTGGAATTCCAGAATCTCAGCAAAGTAAAAATAAAGTTCATAGAAGGTGTTAAATTGAGAATGTTTACGGTCTCTATCGGTTTGAATAAAACCGAAATAACATCTCCTCGTACACTATGGTCATTACTTCGGTTTGAGGAAAACAGCGAGTTGTGGTTAGGTGAAAAAGTCACCATAGCCAGTGGTGCCGCCATATCTGTTTACAAGAATGCCAAACTCATTATCAACTCACGAGTTGTGATGAACCAACGCGTCAAAATCTTCGCAAAGAATCATGTGGAATTTGGTCCAGACTGCCGTGTTGGATGGGAATCCCAATTCTACGACACCGCCTTCCACCTTACATACATCAAGGACAAAAACATCATCAAATCTCCATACGGGAAAATCGTATTTGGACAAAACTGTTGGATTACCAATCGTTGCACCGTATCTGGTAACGTTTTTCTTCCTCCTTTCTCCATGTTGGCATCAGGTTCTGTCCTCAATAAGGATTATTCAAATATAACATCCACTGGCAATCTGTTTGCTGGAAGTCCTGCCGTGTTGAAGAGAACTGGAATCTATAGGATTTTCAGGGTTAAGAAAGAAAGAGAATTAATGAAACTCTTTGATGAAAACCGTGACCTTCAATACATAGACGCAGGTCCGGATTTTGACATCATGGACTATCAAATCGGATATAAATAAACGAGCAAACGAAAGAGCAGCGTAAAAACTGACGAACCAGCCAAGCCACATGTTCAGGCTATGAAGAGGTAAAGAAAAAGTCAGTGAAAATGAAAGCGTTTCGCTAATTTTGCAGCGCAATAGAAAACGCACAAACTGCAACACCTAAATACAGTGCATGGTCATTAACCTGTCCTGTAGATGGTAGAAAAAAACGAAATAAATAAGATGTACGTATTCAAACCGCTGCTGAAGCAGACCATCTGGGGTGGTGAAGCCATCGCCTCATTCAAGAATGTAGAAACAGATAAGCACTCCATCGGCGAGAGTTGGGAGATTTCAGCCGTCAAAGACTACTTGTCTGTCGTGGCCGACGGTTCCGACCAAGGCAAGACCATCTTGGAGTTGTTGGACGAACAAAAGGAAAAACTTGTGGGCAAAAAGGTGTATTCCAAATATGGCGACACATTCCCCCTCCTCATCAAGTTTATCGATGCGCATCGCGACCTTTCCATTCAGGTCCATCCCGATGACGCTACAGCCATGCGGAGGCATGGCACCCGTGGAAAATCAGAAATGTGGTATGTCATCAATGCAGAAGAGGGAGGTCGAGTCATGGTTGGGTTCAACCAACCCGTGCAAAAAGAAGAGTATGACCACATGGTGGAGGACAACTCCATCACCAAGGTACTGAACGAAAAGGAGGTGTCGGAAGGCGATGTTTTTTTCCTGCCAGCCGGCCGCGTCCACAGTCTCTGTGCAGGTGTGTTCGTTGCCGAGATCCAAGAAACGAGCGACATCACGTACCGCATCTACGACTACGGCCGCAAGGATGCCGAAGGGCGTGAGCGAGAGTTGCACACCCAACTGGCCAAGGACGTGATAGACTTCAGTACTCAGGACGACTACCAGACCCACTATACAGAAGAGTTCGACAAACGTGTGAAACTTGTGGATTGTCCTCTCTTCACGACCAATCTACTTGAGCCCACCAAGGCATTCCATGCAGACTACAATGATTTGGATTCATTTGTGGTGCTGATTTGTATGGACGGCGGTGCGACCATTACGGAACAAGGTTTGGATGGACGCCAACAAAGAAGCATCAGGCAAGGCACCACCGTATTGCTCCCCGCATCCACACATGGGGTGGAAATCATGCCTGAAGGCAACTGCAAGATATTGGAAGTGTATATCAAGGCATAGCGAAATCTTGTCTTTTTGTACGCAACTGATTATCCCCGCCAAAGAAGACCGTGTCTCCAACTCCTTCACCCTGATGCCCCCTTCATTCTAAAAAACAACTATCATCAACAATAATGGAAAACGAAGAATTCAAAGAACTGCAACTTCCTGAGAACGCCTTCCGGGAATTGAAGGATGGCGAGGAATACTCACCGATTATGAAACCTGGCCAGAACTATCCCGAGGTGAACGGCTGGTCAGTGACATGGGGTATCATCATGGCCATTGTCTTCTCTGCAGCGGCCGCCTATTTGGGACTGAAGGTAGGACAAGTATTCGAGGCCGCCATTCCGATAGCCATCATTGCAGTGGGAGTTTCCACCGCCGCCAAGCGCAATAAAGCCTTGGGGGAGAACGTCATCATCCAGAGCATTGGAGCCTGCTCAGGGGCAGTGGTAGCGGGAGCCATTTTCACGTTGCCAGCGATTTACATTCTTCAGGCCAAATACCCAGAGATGACCGCTTCCTTCATGAAAGTGTTTATCAGTTCACTCCTTGGCGGCATTATCGGCATCCTTTTCCTTATACCTTTCCGCAAGTATTTCGTGAAGGAGATGCATGGTAAATATCCATTCCCCGAGGCGACAGCCACCACCCAGGTTCTTGTCAGTGGTGAGAAAGGTGGCAGTCAGGCAAAGCCATTGCTCCTTGCCGGTGTGGTAGGCGGTTTGTACGACTTTATCGTCGCCACATTCGGTTGGTGGAATGAGAATTTCACCACCCGTGTTGTGGGATGGGGTGAGCAACTCGCAGACAAAGCCAAACTTGTGTTCAAAGTCAATACCGGCGCCGCAGTACTTGGACTGGGCTATATCATTGGTCTGAAGTACGCAGTCATCATTTGCCTTGGCTCAGTATTCGTCTGGTGGATTCTCGTTCCTGGCATAGCACTTATCTTCCCGAACACAGTGCTTGACCAATGGAACCCAGCAATCACCACTGCAGTGGGTAACATGACTCCCGAAATGATATTCACTTCATACGGCAAGAGCATAGGTATAGGTGGCATCGCCATGGCAGGTATCATCGGTATCATCCGTTCATGGGGTATCATCAAGAGCGCTATAGGACTGGCCGCCAGTGAAATGAAGAACAAAGGTGGGGTAAAGACTATGGAAAGCCGCACCAACCGCGACCTCAGCATGAAATTCATCATCATCGGAACCGTCATCTCCATTATCGCCACCTTTCTATTTTTCCTTTTGGGAGTCTTCGAAGGCAACCTCATCCAGGCAATAGTCGGTATTCTCCTTGTGGCAGTCATCGCATTCCTCTTCACCACAGTAGCCGCCAACGCCATAGCGATAGTAGGTTCAAACCCGGTGTCGGGCATGACCTTGATGACGCTGATTCTTGCCAGCGTAGTGATGGTAGCAGTAGGATTGAAAGGTCCAGGTGGCATGGTGGCCGCTCTCATCATGGGTGGTGTGGTTTGCACCGCCCTTTCGATGGCAGGCTGTTTCATCACCGACCTGAAAATCGGCTACTGGCTTGGCACCACTCCCTCCAAGCAAGAGACATGGAAATTCCTCGGCACCCTGGTATCGGCCGCAACCGTCGGTGGAGTGATGATTATCCTCAACAAGACATACGGTTTCACGAGTGGCCAATTGGCTGCCCCTCAAGCCAACGCTATGGCAGCCGTCATCGAGCCATTGATGAACGGTGTTGGCGCTCCTTGGGTACTCTACGGCATAGGCGCCGTACTTGCCATCATCCTGACCCTCTGCAAGGTTCCAGCACTGGCATTCGCCCTTGGCATGTTCATTCCGTTGGAACTCAACACGCCACTGCTTGTAGGCGGACTGATCAATTGGTTTGTGACAACCCGCACCAAGGACGAGTCTTTGAATAAGGAACGCGGGGAGAAAGGCACACTCATCGCCTCTGGTTTCATCGCCGGCGGTGCATTGATGGGTGTTGTCAGCGCACTGATGAGATTTGGAGGCATCAATCTGGTCAACGACGAATGGATTAACAATTCTCTTTCGGAGGTATTCAGTCTCATTGCCTACATTCTCCTCATCATCTATTTCATCATAGCCACAAAAGTCAAGAAAACTATCTAATAAAAATCCTATACAAAAGGCACTTTCCCAAATCATTGGGAAGTGCCTTTTGACGTATTCAAAAACATATAACCTTAAAACATCCAGAACAATGTCACATCCAATCATTCATTCTTCCTTGCTGGCTATATGCTTGTTGACGCCCAACGTTGCCTCAGCACAGGGTGAAGTTCCTCCATTCGTGTTCAACAAAGAGAAAACAAGTGTCATTGATGCCACCCCTACTCCATTCACGTCATTGAAACCCAACAAGTCCCTACCCGACCCTCTCGTTGCACGTAGCAGCGGACAACAGGTAAGCAACCTCAATGAATGGGAAAACCGCAGAGATGAAATCATCGCAGACATCGAGGAATACGAAATCGGGGAAAAGCCATCTATTAAGCCAGAAGACATTAAGGCCTTCATGTCGGGCGACACGCTGTTGGTGGAAGTGAATGTGAACGGACAGCAACTGTTGCTCAAATCCACCATCCGATACCCCGAGAACGGTCATGCCCCTTATCCTCTGATGATTGGCACGAGTATGATTTCGCTGCCGATGGAGTTGATAGAGAAAAAGGGAATAGCCACTATGACTTTCCATGAGGCCCAAGTAAACGATTATTCACAATGGCGCCAGCACCACGACCGAGGTGAGCACAATTTCGACCGTCTATACCCCCATCTCAAGGATAATGGCGCCTACAGCCAATGGTCATGGGGATTCAGCAGGTTGATAGACGGATTACAGCAACTGGGTGAGGAGACAACGCGTATCGACATGTCGCACATAGGAGTGACAGGATGTTCCTACGCTGGCAAGATGGCTCTTTTCTGCGGAGCGCTGGACGAACGAGTTGCTCTGACGATCGCCCAAGAACCAGGAGGTGGAGGTGCCGCAGCTTGGAGGGTATCGCATGAGATGGACAGCGTTGAATGTTTAGACAAGACCGACTATCATTGGTTCAAGGAGAGCATGAAAGAGCGTTTCGCTGAAGACAAAGTCTATCTTCTCCCCCACGACCACCATTCCCTCTGCGCACTGGTATGTCCACGCGCACTTCTGATGCTGGGCAATCCCGACTACACTTGGTTGGCCGACCCCTCAGCCCAAGTATCAATGAACGAGGCCATCAAAGTCTGGCAGAAGTTCGGTATCGAGGATCGTATAGGTTATTCCATCATTGGCGGTCACCCACACTGCAGACTACCCGAGAACCAGTACCCTGTTGTAGAGGCATTCATCGACAAGTTCCTCTTAGGCAAGCAAGACGTGAACACTATCTACAGGGAATCGTCTTTGCCCTGATACATCTTCCGTTCATCCCTTGCCCTGAACAAACCAGCGAGAATAGTGCCAGAAATGGAATGCCAGACGCAACTGATAGCACAAGGCACCACCGACAGAGGGTTGGATGCAATGAAGAAATTAGAAGCGAGATTGGTGGCGAGTCCTGCGTTCTGCATCCCCACCTCTATGCTGATTGTACGTTTCTTTGCTGTGTTGAAATGGCATAGTTTACCAGTGGTATAGCCCAGGAGATAGCCGAGGCTATTATGGCAAAGAACCACAAAGAAAATCCATAAGAACACTTCCCAACTATTGGCAACAAGACGGTCGTAGACAGCACTGATGACACCTCCGACGATGCAAGCCAATCCAAGTACGCTGAAGCCCGGCATCACGCTCTGCAAGGTGGTGAATTCTTTCCGCCGGCTGTAGAAATAATTGAGCATGGCGCCAATTCCCACAGGAACGATGGTGACAATCATAATATTAATGAACATGCCCACCGTGTCTATTTCCACAATCTCTCCCGCAGTAAGTTGCATGAGCATCGGTGTCATCAAGGGAGCAAGGACAGTGGAGGCACAAGTCATTCCTACAGAGAATGCTACATCTCCATGGCAGAGGTAAGACATGATGTTGCTCGACACACCACCAGGACAGCATCCCACGAGCAGGATGCCAATGGCAAGTTGACGGTCGAGATGAAAGACTCGAACCAATGTATAGGCTATCAATGGCATCAGTATGAACTGCGCACAGGCACCGATAAAGATGTCGAGCGGACGGCTGAAGAGCACTTTGAAATCATCGGTCGAGAGGGTGAGTCCCATCGTGAGCATAATGAAACCGAGTATGGCGGTCTGTATGTTGCCTTTCACCCAATCAAAGAGACCAGGGACAAAAAAAGTGATAACGGCAATTCCGATGATGAAATGAGATGTGTAGCGTGCAAGCCAGCTGCTTGCAGTCTGTAGGACTTTAATCATTTTTTGCTATTAACTTTTATCATAGATAACACGGGACGCAGGCTCTTGTCTGCATCCCGTGTTGTTGTAATGTTGGTTCAGCCAGCCTTATTTCTTGATTTTGAACATATAGAAAGTCTTGGCAGGTACCGAAGTGGTGTAGGTATTGCCTTCGATTTTCAGGCTACTGGTCTTAGGCACATATTTAGTCGGCTGGTCGAGTGTGTTCTCACCATCCATGTTGTCAGCCGAATAGGCAGTCAGACTTGCGTCATAAGTTACTTTTGCCTTCAGGCCTTTGAGATTGAGTGTCACTTCCTGAGCTTTGTCCCCTGTGTTCACCACCTTCACAATCACCTCGCCAGTGGCTTTCTCCACCACAGCACTGGCGAAGAGTCCATCCTGGTCAGCATTTCCTGCTACGGGTTTGTTGTTCATGGTAAGCGGAATGACGTTCGAGCCCTTGTTGAGGGAGAACATCTGCTGCACATAATAAGAGCAAGAACGCATCGAACGTAGATTGTCGTACCAAATCATATCTGGACGCCATTGCCAGCCCTCGATATGTGCGAAGAGCGGTGCGTATGTAGCCATGTGAACAATGTCGGCATTACGCTCCATACCTGTCATGAAAGCAGCCTCCAAAAGCGCCGCCTCAAAGTGGTTCCATTTCTTGCCACGACCATGGCAAGCATACTCACCGGCAAACACTTTTGGACCTTTTCGGTCGTAGTTGTCGTACCGATTGCCCTGGGCGAGGAACCACGATTCAGGGCGATAGAAGTGTTCATCTACCAAGTCAGCCTTCATGCGCTTCATCTCCGGCCAGAGGTAGTCGAACTGCTTTCCTTCAGAATCAGGTCCGGATGTACCGATAATCTTTATTTCGGGATGCACCTTACGCACTTGGTCGAGGAACGGTTGCAGATGCTCGGGATAAATCTCCCCCCACTGCTCGTTGCCGATAGCGACGAATTTCAGTCCGAAAGGTTCAGGGTGTCCCATGTCGGCGCGCAATTTTGCCCATTTGTTCTTGGCAGGGTCTCCATTGGCGAACTCAATCAGGTCAATGACATCGTCGATGTATGGCTGGAGTTGATCGAGTGGCACATGCGCATTGCTCATCTTGTCCCCATTCTGGAACTCGCATGAGAGGCCCACACTAACCACAGGCAAAGCCTCAGAACCGAAGTCCTCGCAGAGTTGGAAATACTCGAAGAATCCAAGTCCATAACTCTGGAAATAATCGGGGAAGAAACGATAGTCAAAGGTATAATGCCAACGGTTCTCATTCAGCGGCCGGTTCTCCACAGGGCCGACAGAGTTCTTCCACTGATAACGTGTGTCAAGGTCTGTTCCTTCAACGATGCAACCGCCAGGAAAACGGAACACACCTGGATGGAGGTCGGCGAGCGCCTGTGCAAGGTCTTTTCTCATACCGTTCTCACGGCCTTTCCAAGTATCCACAGGGAATAGGCTGATATGCTCAAGGTCAACCACTGCACTGTTTCGTGCAAGCATCAGCCTCAGGGTGCCCTTATTGACCGTCTTACCTGCTTTCAGCACAACTTGGTATTTCTTCCATTCCTTGGAATTAACCTTCACAGTCTGCTCAGAGAACTGCTGACGTTCTCCCATGGTAGCAGGGTCGCATAGCATCACCCTCACGTTGGCTTCGCCACCTTCTGGCACTCTTGCCCAAACGGAGAAGCGGTATTCAGCGCCATTCTCATAACCAATGCCAAAGTAACCTTCATTCTCCAGTCCAGAGAACTTGTCGTTGTGTCCAGAATACCCCAGCCGCACATAATGAGGGTTCTTGTCGAAAGGACCATCATTCTTCAACTGTATGTTACCGAAGACGTTCCATCCCATATAGGGGTCAGGAAACTCGAAAGAACGGTTCTTCACCAATTCGCCATACAATCCACCGTCAGCAGCATAGTTAATGTCTTCGAAGAAGATACCGTACATGGTAGGTTGAACAGGAGCCCCCACTTTGTTGGTGTTGATGTCGAACTGATGGCTTTGAGCGCAGACACACAGTGCAAGCGCCATAGCGGACAATGTTGTTGTCAATCTTTTCATAAATGTGTGTTTAAGTTAGTTGTTATATTTGAATAATTGATATGCAAAAGTATATAAAAAATCCGTATTTATCGGCCTGAAGAATAAAGAAAAAGTTTCCTGTAGCAGAAAGGCATGCATTTCCATGAAAAAACAGCATGGATGACCTTTTCAGAATGAATCAAGAAAGACTAATTAGAAAATTTCATTGCTTTCAGCCATGCACTGAGGTCTGCCAACATCTCCTCATGGAACTTGAAACTCGACCTGTAGCCCCACCCATGACCACCAGAAGGATAAACGTGCAGACAGGCAGGTATGCCTTTGTCTTTCAGTGCGAGATAGTATCCAACACCATTGTAAGAAGGAACGGCACCATCATCGTCAGAGAGAAGAATGATGGCAGGAGGTGTGTTGGCATTGACCTGCTTCTCGTTGCTGTAGAGTAAGGCAAGACTTTCGTCGGCGTCTTTTCCAATAAGATTATAGCGTGAGCCTTTGTGAGTAAACTGTAGATCGAATGTGACCACAGGATAGAAAAGCACCTGAAAGTTGGGTACAGACGCGAGTTCACTGTGAGTGGCAATTGTGGTGGCAAGGTGTCCACCTGCGGATGAGCCCATGATTCCAACCTTCTGTGTATCAACATGCCATTCTTTGGCGTGCTCGCGCACCACCCTCAGCGCCTCAGCCGCATCGCTGATAGGAACATCCTTGTTGCCATGAGGCATACGGTATTTCAAAACGGCGTATGCGATACCACGTTCTGTGAAGAAAGAACTCCAATCATATCCCTCGTGGTCGAGCGCAAGATGGTCATAGCCTCCACCAGGACAAGCCACTATCGCAGCCCCAGTCGCAGACTCCGCTTTTGGCAGATACACGCGGATGGAGGGTTTGAAATTGCGCTTTGTGTCATCGAAAGGTTCAGTGCTGTCGATGCCGTTTGTATTGGGAAGCCCCTGAGGCCAAAGGTCGATATCGACCACTTGCTGGGCTAAACTGAATTGTAATGTAGTAAGCATAATCAATGCCGTTGCGATAAATCTGTTCATAGTTAGCGGTTAGTTATTGTCGTTAGTCGTTGCCGATACGTAAGCGGTTCTCGCAGAGTTCGCCTACTTTCTCGCGGTGAGTGATGAAAATCATCGTTTTCTGTGGATAATTGCGGAACAGGCGTTCAAACATCTCCTTTTCTGTGTTCATGTCGAGAGACGAACTGATTTCGTCGAGTAAAAGGATATTGCCAGGCCTGAGCAATCCTCGTGCGATGGCTATGCGCTGAGCCTGCCCCTCACTAAGCCCTTTTCCACGTTCGCCACATCTGGTATCCAATCCATCAGGCAAATCCATAACGAAATCAGCCGCAGCGGTATGCAGAGCATTAAGCATGTCCTCTTCTGTAGCGAAAGCGTTGGCCAACAACAAGTTCTCACGGATGGTCCCGCTGAGAAGGGTGTTGCCTTGAGGCACAAAAACGAAGTTACAACGTGTAGAGACATCAATAGGATGGGAATCTTGTTCGTTGTAGATAGTCAGTTTACCACTGTTAGGTGAAACAAGAGCGAGTAAAAGACGGAAAAGTGTGGTTTTTCCCGCTCCTGTGCGTCCGACGATGGCGGTATGGCTGCCAGGTCGGAAATCATGGCTGAAATGGTGAAGCACCTCTTCTTCTCCACTGACGTATTTGAAATCTATTCCTTCAATCCTCACGCCTAACTGCCCCTTCATTTCCAAAGGTTCTTTCTGTTCTTCAATGGGCAAATCCTCGAGTTCGTCAAGACGGTCTATCGAAGCAGTGGAATGGATAAAAGAAGGAATGATGCCAATAAGGTCGATAATAGGTCGTTGGATTTGCCCCACAAGTTGAAGAAAAGATGTCATTACACCAAAAGAGATGACACCAGTCCTCAGTTGCATTCCCCCCCACACAAAAGCAGTCAGATACCCCATACTGAAACAAACTGAAACGAGAGCACGGGTAATGAGAGTGAACTTAGCACGATTCCGAATCTTCGTAATAAGGTCGGTTTGCATACCAGAAAGGTTGCCAATGACCGATGTGCCAGACTCCAGCGACTTCAGCAACGCATTGTGCAATAAGCCTTCCTGTAATAATGCCTGGATACGGCTGTCCTGCTCACGTATGTCCTTGGTCATTCTCTTGAGCCTCGTAGAAAGAAATTTCCCCAAGCCAATCACAGCCGGAGTGAGCAGCACAAGAATCCAGGCCAAGTGAGCATCAAGTCGTGTCATGAAATAAAACGCGGCTGTAAGTTGGATGCAAGTAATGAAAAAGCCAGGAATCAGGGTGATAATCGTTTCAGTCACCACCCCCACATCAGTGCCTAACCGCGAGGTAAGGTCGCCAGTGTGCATATCTTTGGCGTCGTACATCTTCCGTTCGAACAGATGTGAGAATATACGTAGACGTATGCTGTTGCTGAGGGAGGCACTGCCATCTACCTGCATGTAGTACTGCACTTGGCCGAGCGCAATGTTCAGAAGTCCCAAGAAAGCGAGAAAAGCGACCTCCCTCCAGGTGTCACTGCTACTTCCAGTGACAGTTGTAACATCGATGAAATGCTTACTGACATAGATGAAATAGAGTCCAAGAAAGACACGAGAAATGCCAAGAAAAGTACGCACGGTAACGTTCAAACGAACGCCGCGCATGTTTCTCCACAACCATTTCAAGTAATTTACCAGTCCGTTCATCGTCTGTCACCAAAGGTTGCTTCTTCCTTCAATAGAGTAATGGGGGATGCGTTTCAAACAGGGTAGCGGAAATGCAACGCAACCAACAATAGCCAATATCAGTTCTCAATCAGTCCCAATTCCAGCCATCTGTCGAGAGTACGTTTCACATCAGTGGTGGCGACATCGGGATCCACATCGTACTGCTCGGTCAACGCCTCAACAAGCGATTCTATCGTGAATTCGCCTTTTCCTGTTTCGTTCCAAAGAAAAGTTGCAGTGTCGTTGAGCGTTAAAAGTTTGTTGAAGTTGATTTGTTCAAGTCCTTCACCTACGATAACATTGTCACCGCATACATTGCGCAATACAAATCCTTTTTTCTGTCTCATTTGGTTATATTCTTTTTTGAATTATGTTCATATTGTCTCCACAACCTTCCACCCTTTTGTCTTGACACCAGCCCTGTGCAACGTCCATTTCATGATAGTCCTGCGATATACAGCAAGGATATAGCGTCGCAGAGGCAGCAGTTTCCACCACACTCGAGAGGCGAACTTACGCCAAGGGGTATATAGATATCGCTTCCGTTCTTTATAATCCACGGCATAAAGCGCAATGCCGACAATATCCTCAGCCTTGCAACGTTCCACGCCTCTGTAATTACCATCCCCCATCAAAGTGACATGGGCATCCGCATCCACACTGATTATCCGATGAAGCACAAAATGTCCCGTCTCCACTTTTGCAAGGACAATGTCTCCAGGACGTGGTGCATGTTCAAGCCGATGCACCTCCACACTTTCCGCCCATCCCGTGATGAAGGGGAGCATACTGTATCCTTTCACAAGGAAAACCACTTCACGGCCTTCTTTCAAAAATCGGTCGATGTTGTCAATCAGCACTTCGTTTGCTACAGTCCTTCTGACCATGACATCTTATTTCTCTTTGACCACAATCTCAGAATGGCTCAACCGGGCAGCGTCATCGTCGGGGAGACATTCCAAATAAAACACAGGAAGGTTTGACGCAATCCAGTTTTCTGTTTCGTGTATGCCTTCAGAAAGCGTCTTGTCCCATCGAATTCCTGAGATGGAGGGCAACATATACGAGTACGCCTTGAGTGGTGTCAGGCGTGTTATTTTATTGTAAGGTGCTTGTTTCAGTTGTACAAGGGCTCCAATAGGATATCTCAGATTCCGGTAGCATGGCGTCTTGCCACTCCAAGGTGTGCCATAGACATATCCTCTACCGTCTTCCACCCGCATCACAGGGTTGTCATCGTTGAGGAGATGCGCCCCTTGAAAGTTCTTCAGCCACAACTGGCTGTGAGTGCTCTTTCCTGTACCACTCTTGCCAAGAAACATGTAGGCATAATCATCTAACACAGTGACGGAAGAATGGAACAAAACGGTTTGACGGGATGCAGTAGCAAAAGCGTATGTAAGCATCATCGCATTGTTCAATCCATAAAGTTCGTAATTAGTCAGCAACACTATCACTTGGCTGAAGTCTTTGTTTGCAATGACTCGGCAAGTAGCATAACCATCGAGAACGAACATATAACAACGGTAACCATCGACATAACCAGCGGCAATTTCCATATTCTGTTCTTTCTGGCGATATTCCTCCACATAATTTTCGCCTTTGGACCAGTTCTCTTTCTCCACCACCGACATGGTGAAGAGGGGTTTATTCTCAGGTGAGTGGGCAATTACAAAGGGTTTGTACTGGTCCAGCTGATTCCACACTTTGGTTTCTTCATTCATTACCAGACGAACCACGAAACCCGCAATACAGAAATCTTCCACGCGGGGATTATTCACTTTGATTTGGTTGAAATCTATTATTGTTGCCATTCAATTGAATTGTCTGTTTCGAAATTTTCCACAAAAGTAGCATTTTTCTGACTATTTTCAGTTATTTCCCCATCATCTTTTTCGTTTTTACTCACAAATAGGGATGAAACGGCACTTATTCATCACTTTTAGCCTGATAAAATGACAAATAGCGGAAAGGCTTGTATCAAGGTGTCATTTGGCCGTCGTAATGATTTTTTTCGTCTTTCAAATGAAAAAAAGTGACGTTTTCTATGTTTTCTCAAATGAAAAGACTATTTTTGCACCTAAGTGCAGATATTGTCAGTCGTCAGACCAAACAAGGCAGTTTCTCAAAGCACCCACCTGAATAACTTTATAGATATTATGGACCAAATCAAACCTTATGTTATCGGTGTAGACCTCGGAGGTACTAACACTGTTTTTGGAATAGTAAACGCGCGAGGAGAAGTGGTTTCGGACAATTCCATCCGGACTCAAGAATATGCCACCATCGAGGAATTTGTCGATGCCAGTTGCGCCAGTTTAAAACCACTCATCGACGGTGTGGGTGGAATTGATAAAATCAATGGTATAGGCATAGGCGCCCCCAATGGCAACTACTACAAAGGAACCATCGAATTCGCCCCCAACCTCCCTTGGAAAGGAGTAGTCCACTTGGCAGACCTATTTAAGGAGAAACTTGGTATTCCAGTGGCTGTTACCAATGATGCCAATGCAGCCGCAATCGGCGAAATGACATACGGCGTAGCACGCGGTATGAAGAATTTCATCGTCATCACGCTTGGTACAGGTGTTGGCAGCGGAATAGTCATCAATGGTCAACTCGTTTATGGTTGCGATGGTTTTGCCGGAGAGTTGGGTCATGTCATTATGGTTCGTGGAGACCAAGGTCGCCTTTGCGGTTGTGGCCGAAAGGGATGCCTTGAGACATACTGTTCGGCCACAGGAGTAGCCCGTACGGCACGCGAGATACTCTCGACGACCGACAAGCCTTCAATTCTACGAGAACTCGCTCCAGAGAAGATCACATCCCTTGACGTATCCATCGCAGCTGGAAAAGGCGACCAGGTAGCCAAGGATATTTTCGAGTTCACAGGCAAAATGTTAGGAGAGGCATGCGCCGACTTCGCCGCCTTCTCCAGCCCAGAAGCCTTCATTTTCTTCGGAGGCTTGACAAAAGCCGGCGACCTCATCATGGAACCTATACGAAAGGCTTACAATGAATCCGTCCTCCCCATTTTCCGTGACAAGCCCCAATTCCTTGTTTCCGGACTCATGAGCAGCAATGCCGCTGTGCTCGGTGCAAGTGCATTGGGATGGGAAATCAAGAACGATTAACGGCCGAAAAGAGATTTTCTTTGATACACCGCACACATAACACAGAAAATTTGTAACTTTGCATCAAGTTTTGATAGGAGTGGGAAACACTTCTCAAGACAATGCGTTATTAATCACATAATAGAAACAACTCATAAACTCACTAAACAAAAAAAACGAACAAGAAAATGAAAATTGAGAAAATTGTTGCTCGTGAGATTCTTGATTCACGTGGCAATCCTACAGTTGAAGTAGATGTGGTTTTGGAAAATGGTGTTCTCGGACGTGCTGCTGTACCATCAGGCGCTTCCACAGGCGAGAACGAGGCACTTGAGCTTCGCGATGGCGACAAGAACCGCTATTTGGGGAAGGGTGTTTTGAAGGCTGTTGAGAACGTCAACACCATCATCGCTCCCGCACTCAAGGGTGACTGTGTGTTCGACCAGCGCGCCCTCGACTACAAGATGCTTGCCCTCGACGGAACTCCAACCAAGAGCAAACTCGGTGCCAATGCCATTCTCGGCGTATCTCTCGCTGCCGCAAAGGCTGCCGCTAACGCCCTTGGACTGCCACTCTACCGCTACATCGGTGGTTGCAATACCTACACTCTGCCTGTACCAATGATGAACATCATCAACGGTGGCGCACACTCCGACGCTCCTATCGCCTTCCAGGAATTCATGATTCGTCCAGTAGGCGCTACCAGCATCAAGGAGTCTATCCGTATGGGAGCCGAGGTGTTCCACAACCTCGCCAAACTGCTCAAGAAGCGCGGTCTCTCTACTGCTGTAGGTGACGAAGGTGGTTTTGCACCTGCTCTCGACGGCATTGAGGATGCACTGACCATCATCTGCGACGCAATCAAGGCCGCTGGTTACCAGCCAGGCAAGGACGTGAAGATTGCGATGGACTGCGCTGCTTCTGAATTTGCCATTCAAGAGGATGGCAAGTGGTTCTACGACTACAAGCAACTCAAGAACGGCAAGCAGAAGGATCCTAACGGCAAGAAACTGTCCGCAGAAGAGCAGATTGCATTCCTCGAGCACCTCATCGACACTTATCCTATTGACTCTATCGAGGACGGACTGGATGAGAACGACTGGGAGAACTGGGTAAAACTCACTGCAAAAGTAGGCAACAAGTGCCAGCTTGTAGGTGACGACCTCTTCGTAACCAACACCAAGTTCCTCCAGAAGGGTATTGAAATGGGTGCCGCCAACTCTATCCTCATCAAGGTGAACCAGATTGGCTCTCTCACAGAGACTCTTGAGGCTATCGAGATGGCTCATCGTCATGGCTACACTACCGTTACATCCCACCGCTCAGGTGAGACTGAGGACGCTACAATCGCCGACATCGCTGTGGCCACAAACTCCGGACAGATCAAGACTGGTTCAATGAGCCGCACAGACCGTATGGCAAAATACAACCAACTCATCCGAATCGAGGAGGAATTGGGTGGCGTTTCCAAGTACGGTTATACCAAACTGAAGTAAGCAGTCCAGCGTACTGTAAGACTGAATAAGGAAAAGGGGGAAGCACTACAATGACTTCCCCCTTTATTTATTCTCGCGTTTTTATCATCATGCTCGTTGATGACAAGTTGTTCACACTATAAAAAAGCGGGAACAATTATTTAGCGAAAAACTCATTCCAGATTTTCAAGATGCTACTTTCATTCTCCATGATAATCTCTGCGGAACGAAGGAATGGCCGGAACTCTTTCCTTCGCTCAGCAGGAAGATGACTCATAATGTTTTTTTCTGTAACCTTGAACAACTGCTTATCCACTAAGAAATAAAACTCATTCAACAAAGGAAGAGGCTGGTCATCAGGTCGAGAGTCGTAGGAATTAATCATGTCGATGGTAATGGATGGGAATAAGCCATTACCATCCAGGGTGAAAGCATTGAGGTTGCGTCCTCTGGCATCCTGTTTCATTTTCTTGAAATCGACCAACTTTACGTTGATAATCCTCCCGTGCTCGTCTTCGTGCACAATCTTGCCGAATTTATTCCCTGGCACAGGCACATAGACACTGCTATCGGCAAACTCCACCCGCATGATAGACCCAGGCAAAGCCTCCATCAAAGTGTCATTATCAGAATACCAAAGAGTCTGGTTGCCCACATGAATATTGCAAGGCACTTCCGTCTTCTTGGGAGTGACAAAACCACTGACTACAGTAGCCACCAAGAACTTCTTGTTCACAAATGGCCAGTTGCCTGTGGGTTGCCACCTGTCTTTCTGGGCGCAGACCGACAAAGAGCTTGTCACTACCGCAATCAGAACCATGAATAATCTTGTCTTCATTTTCACAGTGTTTTGAGAGACTTACTTGCAACTGGAATCAAACGAACACGACAAGTCAAGAAATCACTTTACTCTGATTACCAAGTACTTCGAAACACTCCAGAATTTGGCGGGATCGCTGATTCTCAAGGTATATTTCCCGTCTGAGTCCTTGAGCAAAGAGTAACTGCCAGCAGGGTGTGTGGTGTAGAGTTTAGCGTACTTCGATCCCAATGGAATGGATGTAGTCTTGCGGATATCAATCTTCGTGAAATAATCCTTGTCGAAATTCTCATTCTCCAGGACATCACCCTTCACCAGAATCTTGTGTTCTTTCAATTCTTTCGATGTGCCATAGACATACCAAGCAGTATTAAGTTGTGCATCCTGGTTGTCAGTGAGTTGTTTGTAACTCTCATTGCTCGCCTTCACCTCATTATTCTCTTCAGTCAAGTTTGTGACGGTAGCCCCGAGGTTGCTGATTTCAATGTCTTTCTGCGCCAACTGGGCTTGAAGTTCTTCTATTTCCTTATTCTTATCCTCCAACTGCTGAGTCATTTTCTGGATAGCCTCTTTCAGTTTAGTGGAGACAATGCTGCTTTCCTTGGCTTTCGCCTGAAGTTCCTCAATCAAACGCTTGTTTTCCGCCATCGTGGTCTGGATGAACTCCAGATTCTCCTTGATGACATCAGCTGCGTTGTTGTTCTCACTGTTGTTTCTCAACATGTTGATGCGTCCCTCAGCCTCGTTAATCTGATTAAAACCATCCTGAATCTGAGTAAATGTATTCATCAAGTTATTCACCTCATCATTCTTCTGGTTAATGATGGTCTGAAGCGAATCGATCTCATTCTGAGTCTCGTTCTGCTTCTGATTGCCATTCTGGTCGCATGCGACCAATAAAGCCATACACATGGCGACTAAAAACAAATTCTTCATATTATAATACTGTTTTTGTAGATTCATTTAACTTCTCATCTGCAAGAAAGTCGCTTTCCTGCTCTTTATGTTTATACTTATTCTTTGAAACATTCTTTTCGCAATGTTGCTTGGTTTCACTGCAACCTTCAACCACAAGGACAAACTCCCCTTTGGGTTCATGTTCCATGAAATAATGAATTACTTCCGTCAGGGACCCATGCACGTGTTCCTCATGCACCTTAGAAATCTCCCTGCACACACAGACTTTGCGCTCTGGTCCGAAAAATTCAGCAAACTGCTCCAAGGTCTTCAGCACACGAAATGGTGACTCATAGAACACCATGGTCCGCCCTTCCTGGCGCAACAGTGACAAACGAGTCTGACGGCCCTTTTTCTGTGGCAGGAAACCTTCGAAACAGAACCGTTCGTCGGGCAATCCAGAACACACCAAAGCAGGCACAAAGGCAGTAGCGCCCGGGAGACATTCCACCTCCACCCCTTCACGTACACATTCCCGCACCAAGAGAAAACCAGGATCACTGATTGCTGGTGTGCCGGCATCGCTGATGAGTGCGATATTCATGCCCCCCTTCAGTTTGGCCACAACAGACGAGGCCGTCTGATGCTCATTGAACTTGTGATGCGACTGAAGAGCGTTGCGAATGCCGTAATGCTGCAGTAGCACACTTGAAGTACGCGTGTCCTCCGCTAAAATCAAGTCCACTTCACCCAGCAATCTCACCGCTCTATAGGTCATGTCCTCGAGATTACCCACAGGAGTCGGTACCACATACAATTTGCCCATTTCTCTTTCTTTTGTCACTGCATTAGCATTTATAACGTGACATTAGATGGCAAAATTACCAATAAAAATGATAAATCCGCATGAATTAATATATTTTTTGATAATTTTGCTTTACTTTCGCACGATAAATAACAAAAACATCAATCACTATGGCTCCATTTCAGGAAAAAATCACTTTCGACAAATTCATACGTTACTCTGTTGTAACAGTCATTTTCTTTCTGCTGTATTTGCTGATGAGAAGGCTCAGCAATGTCCTTATGCCCTTCTTTGTCGCATGGTTCCTTGCATATTTGTTGCATCCCGTTGTGTGTTTTTTCCAGTATAAATGCAAACTCAAGAAACGCATACTGAGCATCTTGGTAACGCTACTTCTAATCGGCTTAGTCCTATGGCTCTTTTACCTGCTCATCGTGCCACCAGCCGCCGCAGAAATAGAACGAGTGAAAAACCTTGTTACCGCCTACTTCGCCTCCCAAGCCGAGACCAATTCCATTTCAGCCGAAGTGTTTGAATGGGTCAACGAGCATGTCAATATCGAACGAATAATCAGCGCAATGAGTTTCGACGAGGTGTCTTCCCTCATCGAAAAAGGATTGCCTAAAGTGGTTGGCATCGTTTCAACCTCAATAAGCGCGCTGGTGGGCATTTTGGCTTCCCTCATCGCCATACTGTATATGATTTTTATCCTCATGGACTATGAACAGATGTCGGATGGTATCATCAAGATGTTCCCGAAGAATTACAGACCTTTTGTAGATGGTCTTGTCACTGATGTGAAAGTCGGTATGAACGGATATTTCCGCGGGCAGAGCATCATCGCTCTGTGTGTGGGAATCCTTTTCTCCATAGGTTTCCTCATCATCGACTTCCCTATGGCCATTCCTCTTGGACTGTTTATCGGATTTCTCAATCTGGTGCCTTATCTCCAGACCATTGGATTCATCCCCACCATCTTCCTGGCCATGCTTAAGTCATTCGACACAGGAGGCAACTTCTGGCTTATACTACTTTCAGCCTTGGCAGTCTTTGCCATTGTTCAACTCATTCAAGATGCGATTCTCACACCTAAGATCATGGGGAATGTCACAGGGCTCAATGCTGCGGTCATCCTACTCTCGCTCTCCATTTGGGGAAGCTTGCTTGGTATGATAGGACTTATTATCGCCCTTCCCCTCACCACACTCATCGTCTCTTACTATAAACGATATGTGTTAGGAGAAGACCCTCAAAAAAAAGCGACGGGCACAGGGGAGACCAAGGAGAAAGATAAAGCAACAATTTGAACCTTGATTACAAAAAACACCCACATTTTTATAGATACATTTTTTCATATCAAATAAATTCGTTATTTTTGCATTGTGGATAATGAGAGTTTGACTGACTAATGCATTCACATCCTATTGAAACGCCTGAAATCCAAATGATAGACACTGTGTTTACCATGTTGGGCCGTCTTTGCCCACTAAGGATGAATTGCTTGAAATAAGGTGTGAAGGCTTTTTGGGCTGTATTAACGTCAGTAATTGATGTGGGAACGTTTTACACACCCCAAAATGTATTTGTATTATTAACTAATGAACTGAAAAAAGTACTAAGATGAATAACCGACTGGTTTTATTGATATCAGCGATGGTGTCAATGTTTGCAGTTCATTGGGTGTTTATGAAGATTCTGAAAATAGCCAAGCTCAAAGGTTTGGTTGACACACCCAACGCCCGGAAACTGCAAAAAACCCCTGTGCCTGTGTTAGGAGGCCTCGCTGTGTTTTTCGGATTGCTCGCAGGACTGCTGTGCGCAAGCGCTTTATTCTATTTCACTGGTTTCACATTTGAAAGCGCTATCGACTCCCAAAGGGCTTGGAGCAGTTTTAGGGGAATATTATTGCCCGTTATTCTCGGAGCATCTATAGTCCTCTACATAGGAGCCATAGACGACACCATCGGTGTGTCACCGCGCAACAGGTTTATCATCGAGATAGGAGTTGTGCTCGGAATGTGTTATGGCACAGGAATGTGCGTCGATTCACTCCATGGGCTCTTTGGCATCAACGATTTCTCTTGGTGGATAGGCATTCCACTCACCGTCTTTGCCGGAGTGGGCATCATCAACGCCTTCAACATGGTTGATGGTGTCAACGGTCTTTCATCTGGTTTGTGCATAGTTGTTTCCCTTCTCATGGGGACCTTCTTCCTGAAAAGGAACGATTACATGGACTCTTTACTCACCTTCTGCTATGCCGCCTCCCTACTTCCTTTCCTCTTCCACAACGTCTTCGGAAAGTACAGCAGAATGTTCATTGGCGATGCAGGCACCATGGTCATGGGTCTGATTGTATCTTGGTGTTTGATTAAGACACTTTCCTCAGACGGAGTAGTAGGTTCGCTCAACCACAGAATACCCCGACTTGAACGGATGTGCCTTCCCGCCATGCTGCTTGCCATCTCCAGTGTTCCAGTCATGGACACATTGAGGGTGATGAGCGAAAGGATGATAAAAGGTGTATCGCCATTCAAAGCCGACAAAAACCACCTCCACCATAAATTCATAGCGATTGGAGTAAGTCACTCCGTGACCGCCCTACTTGAAATGTGCATCAACCTCGCAGTTGTTGGTGTTTGGTATATTGCTTACAAAATCGGATTGTCTCAAGAATTGCAGTTATTGTTTACCATTCTCGCGGCCGTCATACTGATTTGGGGGACATACTTCTTTCTCAATTATCAAGAAAAACACAAAACCAAACTCGCTGATGCGCTCACACATTTAAGCATAAAAACGCACCTCGGACAAAAACAATGGTGGATTAAATTGCAGAAAATCCTCGATAAAGGCGCATACGTTGATATGGGTCTTATCCTGAAGGAAAAATTCAACATAGATGTTGAAAACATGAATGAGAAGGAGAATGACGCTGTTATTCTGCTTAACTACCTGCAAGGGAAAAAGAAAGAGAGCATTGCCAGTGTGATTGACAATGCAGAACTGCTGCATACAGAGAACCTCCAGACCATTATCAAACGACTTGAGGAAAAAGGTATCATAGATGTACTGGAACACGATATGGACGGAAAGGCAAAGACCATAAGAATCAACAAATCCGTCAAGACCGTCTGAAGCTCCACGCATTTCATTCAGAAGAACTACTATTTTGACTTACTATAATTGACTCAAACTATGCGCATTAAGATTTTCATGTCTTTTTTCGTGCTGTGGATTGCTATGGGATTGACCGTCGATGCACAGGAGCGTTATCACATACACTTCAACGACTGGGGCGCTAACTGGGATTTCTCATACACGCCCGACAGCATCATCAATTTCGACTTCAGCAAGAGCGGCAAAACACTACAAGGTCATACCAACGGGGGAATTACCATTCCTTTCGATGTAGGGCTTATCAACAAGGTTTCATTCGACGAAGACCCTGAAGTGGAGACAAAGAATGGTTACCGCGTGTTCGCCCTCTACATCAACACACTTGATGCGGAGCCTGTGATTTCAAAAGAGGAATACGTGGATTGCTTCATTTCCATCGATGCTAAGGGAGAGTTCAGCAACTACTCAGCTCGAGGCAAAATAAGGGGAAGAGGAAACTCCTCTTTCAAATGGTACGACAAAAAGCCTTACAGAATCAAACTCGACGACAAACATAAAATTCTCGGACTCGACAAGGCTAAGAAATGGGTGTTGCTCGCCAACTACCGCGACGTGACCGACCTCATGAACACATTCGTTTTCGAAATGGCCGAATGGATGGGTATGCCTTACACCAACCACACACGCTATGCAGAAGTGTTCCTCAATGGGGACTACATCGGACTTTATCAAATCACTGAACAAATCGAACAAGGGAGCAACAGGGTCAATATCAGCAAAGACAAAGGCCTGCTGCTCACACTCGACCAAGACGACGGGCCCGAACTGAGTCCAGATGCCAACGACAATTTCTATACCTCGGTCTATAGAATGCCCATGGCTGTGAAATATCCTGATGAGGAAGACCTTAACGTTGAAAGGCTGGACTCCATTAAGGAAGTGTTTGCCACATTGGAAAGAGCCATCAAGAGCAAGGACTATGACACGGCGTCCTCTCTTATGGATATGGAATCATTCATCAGATATCTGATTATTCAGGAGTTTGTCTATAACGTAGAACTGTCGGCGCCTCGCAGCATATACCTTTACAAGGACGGTGATGGCAAATTCTTCTTTGGCCCCGTCTGGGACTGGGATGCCGGCTACGACTTCAACTGGAACGACATGTACACTGGGCACACCTTCTTC
This sequence comes from uncultured Bacteroidales bacterium, assembly GCA_902773225.1. Classification (GTDB taxonomy): domain Bacteria; phylum Bacteroidota; class Bacteroidia; order Bacteroidales; family Bacteroidaceae; genus RUG11857. The sequence goes on along the minus strand of CACYEC010000414.1, from coordinate 13,026 downwards.
CGTGACTACCGTGAAACCGTTATGGGAAGCAACCCATTGAAACAAAACGGCAACTACAAACTGTCTGGTTTTTTCACCGACCTTTTCGCATGCAAACCCTTTGTCCAACGGTATAAAGAAGTATGGAACACATACAGTGACTCCATTGTCAGCAGGAACTGGTCTCAGATGGAGAAGTATCTACAGTATATGAACGAGGGTCCATTGGAACGCGACTTACAACGATTCCCGATTTCAGGATTCAAGCCAACCACAGAAACAGCCAAGATGAAAAAATGGCTGGACAACCGTCGCGATTTCATCGACAACCTCATCAACAACATCCCAGAGCCACAGGATGTGAAACCTATCGAGGACGAAGAGGTGGTAGGATCCTTGACCTACGATGTGGAGTTGTCCATGTCTAACGGTTATCACCAAGATGTGCAGGTCAACGTGGATTTCCAGCAATTCTGCAAATTACTCAACATTTCGGTAAACGACTATAACGAGAACAACATCGTTGATATCGTCCCCATTAATCCCGATGGAACAGTAGGCAGCAACACTGCAGCCGGGACATACGGGGCTTGGTTCAGTTCCCAAGGTTATACCACCATTTGGGGTAACGACAGCCATGTGTTCATCGAAATCTCAGGCGACCTCTTCAACTGGTCGTGCGGATGTCATCCCGACATCTGTGAAGGAGATGACAAGCATACCGTCATGATGCAATACCAGTACCAAACGGGAAGCACCCTGAAGAAAGTGAATGTTGTGGTCAACTTCACCATCGCTGACGACGGCGGATGGTGGTGGCCATGGTGGTAACCTCCCTTTTACATGTGATGACACAAAAAAACGCTGGCATGAACCAGCGTTTTTTATATGTCCGTTATGAGCGAAAGACATCTTATTTCTCCACTTTCTCTACGCTCACCTTTTTCCAAACGCTATTAGCAATCAGGCCTGCATCGTAATCAGCGTTCTTAGTGGCACGAACCTTAAGATTCTCAAAAGTGAAATCCTTAAGGCTGTACTGGTCAGGTGCATTCTGCACCTGGAAGAATGTGGCGCAGTCGAAATCGATATTGCGCAACGTGACATGACTGGAGTACGACATCGGGACATCCTGACGTCCCTGCAGGTCGAAGAATTGAGTCCAAGGCATCACGTATAGCAAGTAGTTGGCGTGGCCAGAAATGTTCTCCACTGTGATGTACTCGTAGTTTTGCGGTGTATCAGGACGCATCTTCAACCAAAGCAGCCGCTCAGTGCCATTGACACGGTTGTTGCGGAAAATCACATTACGGTCGTGAATCGACTCACTTCCGAAAGTGATGGCGCTGTGGCAGAAACCGTATGTGCAGTCCTCAACGATGATGTTGGTGTTCTCGCCATTGTTGGAATCCTGGTCAGCATAAGGGCCCTTTCCTCCTTTCAGCACCACTCCGTCGTCGTTGACAGCAAAGTAGCACCCCTTGATATGGAAATTGGAGCAGACATCAATATCAACAGCGTCTGTGCTGGGAGCCTTGACTGGTTCCTTTGGAGAACGTACTGAAATGTTCAGCAATTTCACATAATTGCAACGATAGTAATGTGTGGACCAGAAAGGAGAATGCTGGATGCTCACATCGGCAATCAGCACACTGTCGCTGTTTGAGATATAGACAAGCCGAGGACGCATCTCATCAACATTGGTGCATTGAGGATTGAAGCCACGACGCAGCCAGAAGTGCTTCCAGTAGCGCAAGCCATTACCGTCAAGTACACCCTTTCCAGTCAGAGTGAAGCCATTCACTCCGTCTGCATTGACCACAGCCGGGAAGTACTTACGGGTCTGTCCTTCGATACGGGTTAGCACCAAAGGGAAATCACTGATATCGTCACTGCCTTTCAACTTGCCTCCCTCCATGATGTGAAGATGAGTGCGAGGACGGAAAAACAACGCGCCAGTCATAAACGTACCTCGGGGAATGACAATGACGCCACCACCATCTTGAGCGCATTTGTCAATCACAGCCTGCAACTCGTGTGTCTGAACCAATGTACTGTCGTTCACCACACCAAAGTCGGTAACCACATATTCCGGTCCTAAACTTTTCAGTGATGGAACCTCGTTGTTCGAAAACCATGACGGAATGCTTGTGCCGTCAGGGAATTTGTCTGCCGCTTGCAATGCCATACCTGTCATGGTCAGCAGCAAAAAAGTCAGGATTTTCCTCATGTTTGGCTTAATTTATTAATAGGAATTTGTTAATTAGAATCATCTGTTCCCTCCAACATAATATCCCAAATGGGGTGGTTGGTTGTAGCCCACATTCTGCCATGCCACGCTCATACGGTAGATATGGTCGTGCATGAGTGTAGGAAGTCGGTGCTGGGTGGGGATATTGGTTGTGAAAATGTTGAGGTGACCAGCGTCACTGCTGTCCCAAAGAATCAGTTCCTCACGCCAATCGCCCAGAAGGTCTGCCTGAAGGTTTGGTGTCCCTTTAGTAGAATTGCAACTTGTGGAATGGTAGATGTCATAAAGCGAACGGCCATAAACAGGGATCTCTGTTGAACGAACCACGTCATGACCGTTTTCATCTTTTTCCAAACCCACCTTATATATATAAGGGCGATTACGGCGAGAGTCAAATAGTTCATCCTCCATGTCACCATCCCAATAGATACGGAAATTGATGGACGGACGATGAGCCGCAACAGCCTTGCCGTTGGAACAGAAGACGCTGTCGTTGAAGATGTCCCAATACTCCAGTCCTGGATATTCGGAAAAGATGTCTGCAGCAAGTCCTCGACCGTTATCGTCGCTGGAAGTCGTATAATAAAGCAGTTCGCCAGTACGCGCGTCGCGCAGGTGACGCCCATGAGGACGTTCCTCCAACACCATGAAACATTCCAGTCCAGGTCTGTCGGGAACAATATCCGTCAGATGAAGGGCGTCACCATGACCTAATCCTGTGGAATAGAGCAGACGCCCATCATGATCAATAGCGGCTGAACCATATATAATCTCATCGCGTCCATCACCATCCACATCACCTACAGCCACGCTGTGTGCACCCTGTCCGAAAGCTGTGCAACTCTTGCCGGTAAGACCGGAAGTATTGCTCTGGTAGGTCTTCGTCTCCAAATTGCCTGACGCATCCGTAAGTTGAACCTCATGCCTTGACACTGAGGCATGTAGCCATTTGTGGTGTAGTTGCTTGCCATCGAAATCAACCGCCCAGAGATGGGAACGTGTATAATACCCCCGGCACATCACCGCACTGGGTGCCTTATCGGAGCCATCAAGGAAGGCCACACAGGCCAGATAACGCTCACTGCGGTTGCCATAATCATCACCCCAATAATCTCGTCCAGGCATGTCTGGCGCTCCCCCCACACCACCAGCGCGGTTGGGACGATAGAAAATCGTGTGAAGCGCTTTTCCTGTACAGCCTTCAAAGACGGTGAGATACTCCGGTCCATTAAGTACATGACCATCGTAATTGACATAACTCTTTTCGTTGTCTGTAGTCCGGATGTCGTCATCGTTGGCCGCCTCGCTCACATAATGTCCTGTACCGTCCATGGAATTCGGCGCAGTCTTGCAGATCAACTCAGCACGACCGTCAAGGTCGAAGTCATAAACCAGAAACTGAGTGTAGTGGGCACCCGACCTGATGTTCTTACCAAGGTCAATTCGCCACAACTTGGTACCATCCAGTTTATAGCAGTCGAGGTAGGCATTGCCTGTGAAACGATTCCTGAAACTGTTGTCAGCCGAATTGGTGGGATCCCATTTCACAATAATCTCGTATTCTCCATCTCCGTCTACATCCCCCACCGAACAGTCGTTGGGAGTGTAACGGTAAGGACGGTCACTAATGAGACCTCCCTCTGGGGTGTCGATGGGGATGCGTAAACAATAGTCTTGCATGGGAATGATGGCAGGGGTTGTGTCGACAACACGATTTTCCACCCTCGCAACAATGGTGTATCGGTCGTTTGCTTTGCCGTTTGGGTCTTCGTAGCAGGTGGACTGGTCAAGCCCCTTTGCTATCACATCACCGTTTCGCAGCACATCGAATGTGGTCTGCGGAGAGTCGTAACCCAGCAGGCGCCAACTCAGCATATAACCACCATTGTCACGCATCACTGCCACTGCACCTCGTCCCAATCGCTCCATCTGCTGTTCTGAAGTGGTCTGAGCATGGGTGGTTAAAAGAGTCAGAAAGAAAAAAGTCAGCACAACATGTGTTCTCATAGCCGTCATTTCTATGTGATTATTTTATTGCATCTTTGTTTCGGATTTCCACATGGCGTATCTTGCCGCTTAAGGTCTTGGGCAATGAATCCACAAAAGAAATGATTCTTGGATACTTATATGGAGCCGTAATTCGTTTCACGTGGTTCTGAAGTTCTTTCACGAGTGCCTCGCCAGCCTTTTTCTTCCATTCTTTAGCGAGCACCACTGTGGCTTTCACCACCATGCCTCGAATGTCGTCGGGAACACCGGTAATGGCGCATTCTACAACTGCAGGATGGGTCATCAATGCGTTCTCCACCTCGAAAGGGCCTATGCGATAGCCCGAACTCTTAATCACGTCGTCGGCGCGCCCCACAAACCAGTAGTATCCGTCCTTGTCGTAATAAGCGATGTCACCAGTATGGTAGATACCGTTCGACCACACTTGTTCAGTCAGTTTCTGATTGCGATAGTACTCACAAAAGAGGCCCAACTGCTTGCGTTTGTCTGTACGAACCACAATCTGTCCATTCTCACCCACCTTGGCTCGGGTTCCATCATCCTTCAGAATATCAATGTCGTACTGAGGATTGGGCACGCCCATAGAACCAGGCTTAGGTTTCATCCAGGGGAAAGTGCCAAGGGTGAGCGTTGTTTCCGTCTGACCGAAACCTTCCATCAACTGGATGCCTGTGGCGTTGTAGAACGTCTCGAAAACCGAAGGGTTGAGCGCCTCACCGGCAGTAGTACAATAACGTAGGGATGACAGGTCGAATTTGCTGAGATCCTCCAGAATCATGAATCTGTAAATGGTAGGAGGCGCACAGAACGAGGTCACCTTGTACTGTTCTATCTTATGTAGTATATCCGCAGGCGTGAATTTCTCATGGTCATAAACGAAGATGGCGGCACCCACGATCCATTGTCCATAGAGTTTTCCCCAAACGGCCTTGCCCCACCCCGTGTCAGCAACTGTCAGATGGAGGCTGTCGGGCGTGAGGTTATGCCAGAAATATGCGGTAGTGAGATGGGCCAAAGCGTATGTATAGTCGTGAATCACCATCTTGGGCTCCCCACTGGTTCCGCTGGTGAAATACATGATGGAGTAGTCGGTACTACGATTCACGAACTCAGGTTTTCGCCATTCTCCAGCCTGTGCCACACCGGCTTCGAAGTCGTCCCATCCCTCAGGCACTATGGGACCAATACTAATGCGGTGTTCCAATGTCGGACAATCAGGATAAGCGCCTTCTACATGGTCGAGAATCTGTTTGTCGCCAGCGCAGATCACCGCCTTGATATCCGCGCACTTGCAACGATAGACAATGTCGTTGGCAGTGAGAAGGAAAGTGGCAGGAATGGCGATGGCACCGATTTTGTGGATTGCAATCATTGTGGTCCAGAACTGATAGCGACGCTTCATGATAAGCATCACCATATCGTTCTTGCCCAGGCCGAGAGAATGTAAATAGGAAGCAACCTTGTCGCTCTCACGCTTCAAGTCGCCAAAAGTGAAGCGACGGCACTCGTCCTTGTCATTGGTCCATAGAAGGGCGAGTTTGTCGGGCGCTTCTTCCGCCCATGCGTCAACAATATCGTAAGCGAAATTGAAATTCTCGGGTACAATAATCTCCAAATTCTTCCTGAAATCGTCCATCGACGTGAACGTTGCCTGTCTTAAAAATCTCTCTACCATATAATAATATAATTGTCCTTATTCCTACTAATCTGAAAATCCAATGAAATCTGTAAAAAAGGCGAAAGAAACCTCTTATCAGCCTTAATAAAATTCCAAAAAATATGCACACTTAAGGATGTGCAATGATTTCTGGTTTCAAAATTAGCAAGTTTTACACTACAAACAAAATTAAAAGTAGATTATTTTTAAGTAGTTACACATGAATGTAATGCGTGTGCAAAAAAACGTCTATTTTTTGCACACGCATTTTTTTCTTGTGCATTGAATCAGAGTCCCGCTTTCAAGGCTTTGATGACAGCGGAATTGAAACCGCTATGGTCGAGTTGGTTCAGCCCCTTGATGGTGGTACCGCCAGGAGTTGTCACCTTGTCGATGGCAGCTTCGGGATGCAGACCTGTCTCCTTCAGAAGGTTCACCGCACCGAGCATGGTCTGCATGGCGATTTTCAACGCCTCGGCAGGATAGAATCCCATCTCCACACCACCTTCCTGCATGGCGCGGATATAGCGCATCACATGGGCGATGCCGCAAGAAGCCATCATCATACCAGGATTGACGAGACGCTCTTCGACGAGAAGCGCATCACCTACAGCAGCGAACAGTTCGCGCACCTTGTCCTGTGTAGCCTTATCAACACCCTTTGCCGCACTGACGAACGACATACTCTGACAGAACTCAGCGGCAATGTTGGGAATGACGTAGAACAAAGGTGGCACCATGCCGTCCTCACGCTGGAAAAGCGCAGTGAGTTTTTCACTCATCACGCCAGCGGCTATCGAGACAACGACCTGACGGCTGTAGTCCAGCGCATCCTTGAAACCATTGACAACGGGTTCTACCAGCCAAGGTTTCACGGCACACACCACAACGTCTGCCCCGCGCACTGCCTCGCTGTTGTTGTTCGTCACCGTGATGTCAGCGAACTCCGACTTGATTTTATCCAGAGTCGCCTGATTGAGATCCGAAACCGTGATGTTTTCTGCACCCACCTGTTCCGACTTAGCCCATCCACGGGCAAGTGCGCCACCCATGTTTCCGGCGCCAATAATTGTAATTTTCATATTTACTTATATTTATATAATTGAGGTTATCGTGTAATTAGGGATTTCCGCACCTGTTGAGGGTTTTCCATCGCAAATTTAGGGATTTTATATGAGTAAATTGTCATTCTATTCAAAATAAAACGATAAATTTGCACACGAAAACAAAAAAACACTATGCTTATGAAAAAGTTATATGCTTACATGTCAGTCATCATGATGGTGCTGGCAGGATTCTCGCTCACGAGTTGCGAGGATGACGATGTGGATAGAGCCATCGACCTCTCAGGCGCATGGACAGGAGATATGGGTATGTTCGTTGAGGTAGATTACCGAAATGGAAGCGTCATTTACGATGCCATACGAACAGACATTGAATTCACTCCCCATAGGAACTACTCCACTCATGGAGAAGGCTACCAAGTAGATTACTACGGTCGCGACTGTCCTTATCGCTACACTTGCTACTATTTCCAGTGGACCATCGACCACGGACGGATTATCCTACGCTATTACGACAACCCCGACCTCAATGCCACCATCTATGACTATAAACTCACCAGCAGTATCTTTGACGGCAGAATAGGGAACACCAACTTCAGGCTCGACAAGACCGCCGACTACTACCGTTGGGACCGCTACTACGATGACGTAAGATGGAGCAGTTATCTCTACATCGCATGGGACGGTTCCTACTACTACGATGGTGGATACTGGTACGATGACTACTACTACGCTAACTCCCGCAAAAACACTGAGGCTTTCGGTGATAGCGCCACCTCGACAAAACCAACCGAACTGCCACGCATTATCCGCCACGGGTCGAAATACAGTCTGTAAACCTTTTGGACTCAAACCGCCAATTAGTTACTGCGACTTATCATGGCGCAGAAAACATAATGATGAAGAAAGGCAAAAACGCACGTTTTTGCCTTTCTTTTTCGCATTTTAATGAAAAAGATGTAACTTTGTAGTCAATCTTAACCACACCCAACTTTTGCCCACTGCAAATGAACGATAAACCTAACGACAACAACACTGAACCTCAAGACCTTAATGAGGACATTCAGAACCAGACCACAAACGACGAACAGACTACGGAGGAGACATCCGTCACCTACGAAGACGAACCAACCGACGAGACCGAAAACGACTCAGCGACAGAGCGAAACGGCATGCCACCTCACTCCGACTACGACCCAACATTGATGAAGGATGGCATCACCCACCACCTCAGCGGGATGTACCAGACGTGGTTCCTCGAATATGCCAGCTACGTCATCCTTGAGCGTGCTGTTCCTCATCTCAATGACGGACTCAAACCCGTACAGCGACGCATCCTCCACTCCATGAAACGAATGGACGACGGACGCTACAACAAGGTGGCTAATATTGTCGGACACACCATGCAGTTCCACCCCCATGGTGATGCTTCCATCTATGAGGCACTTGTCCAAATGGGACAGAAGAACCTGCTCATCGATTGCCAGGGTAACTGGGGAAACATCCTCACAGGCGACAGTGCTGCCGCACCACGATACATTGAGGCACGCCTCAGCAAATTCGCCCTCGACACCGTCTTCAACCCTAAGACCACAGAATGGAAACTATCATACGACGGACGAAACAAGGAACCTATCACCCTGCCCGTGAAATTTCCACTGCTACTGGCCCAGGGCGTGGAAGGCATCGCTGTAGGACTGAGTTCAAAAATACTTCCTCATAACTTCAACGAGATATGTGAGGCGGCTGTATCTTACCTTCACAATGAACCATTCGCCCTCTACCCCGACTTCATCACTGGAGGAGCCGTTGATGTGGCCCGTTATAACGATGGACTAAGAGGAGGAAGTGTCAGGGTCAGAGCGAAAATCGAGAAGATAGACAACAAGACACTCTGTGTCAGAGAGATACCTTTCGGTAAAACCGTCAACACCATCTGTGACTCTATTGTCAAAGCCATTGAGAAGGGTAAAATCAAAGTGCGGAAGGTGGAGGACATCACTGCTGCCGAGGCAGGAATACTGATTCAATTGCAACCAGGCGCATCGTCCGACAAGACCATCGACGCCCTTTATGCGTTCACTGACTGCGAGACCAGCATCTCGCCCAACTGCTGTGTCATCGACGAGCGTATGCCGAAGTTCCTCACTATCAGCGACGTGCTCAAGAAGTCGGTCGATAACACCAAGGATCTCATCCGCCAAGAACTGGAAATACGGCGTGGCGAGTTGATGGAGAACCTCTTCTTCGCATCACTTGAGGAAATATTCATAGAAGAGCGGATATACAAAGCCAAGGAGTTTGAACAAGCCAAGAACATGGATGTGGTGGTGGCTTACGTCTATAAACGACTCGAGCCCTTCTTCCCTCAGTTCTACCGCGAGGTGACGCGCGACGACATCCTCCACCTCATGGAGATACGTATGGCACGCATCCTCAAGTTCAATAAGGAGAAAGCAGAGGAACTGATGGCCAAGATGAAGGCCGAGATAGAGGAAATCAACCGCGACCTCGCCAACCTCATCGAAGTGACAGCCAACTGGTTCAGATACCTCAAGGACAAATACGGAGCCGATTATCCACGGCGCACCGAAGTGAGGAATTTCGACACCATCGAGGCTGCCAAAGTTGCCGAAGCCAACCTGAAGCTATACATCGACCGAGAGGAAGGTTTCATCGGCACATCGCTCAAGAAGAACGAGTTCGTATGCAACTGTTCCGACATCGACGATGTCATCATCTTCTACCGCGACGGAACATACAAGGTTGTGAAAATCGGAGAGAAACTTTTCGTCGGAGAGACGGAAAGAAGCAAAGCGGAAAAGAAAAAGGCGGAAATCATCCATGTAGCCATATTCAAGAAAAACAACACACGCACCATTTACAATGTGTGCTACAGGGACGGGAAATCGAATGCCACCTTCATCAAACGATTCAACATCCCGTCAGTGACACGCGACAGGGAATACGACCTCACCAGCGGTGAGCCCAAATCGAGAGTCACATACTTCACGGCCAACGACAATGGAGAAGCCGAAGTCATCAAGGTTACTTTAAGACCACAGTTGAAACTGAAGAAACTCACCTTCGAGAAAGACTTCAAGGACATCGCCATCAAGGGCAGAAGCGCCAAGGGCAACCTGCTGACTAAATGGACTGTCCACAAAATCCTTCTCAAACAACAGGGAGGAAGCACACTGGGAGGACTCAAACTGTGGTTCGACACCGATGTGCAACGACTCAACAACGATGAGCACGGAACACCCCTTGGAGAATTCCACAACGGCGACCTTGTCCTGGTGGTGCTGCCCAACGGACAGTACTACACCACCAACTTCGACCTCAACAACCACTATGAGACCGACCTGCTCGTCATAGAGAAGTTCAACCCTCACAAGAATTGGACGGCCGTGCTCTATGATGCAGAACAAGATGGGAAGCCCTACATCAAACGTTTCAGATTCGAGCCTACGAACAAACGAACATCTTTCATCGGTGAGAATCCCGACTCTAAACTCATACTGCTTACCGACACACCCTACCCAAGACTGGAACTGACCTTCAAGGAGCCCGACACGTTCAGAGGTCCGCTCGAACTAGACGCGGAGCAGTTCATCGCAGTGAAAGGACTGAAAGCGAAGGGGAAACGACTCACTCAGTACGCGCTCGACAATGTAAAAGAACTCGAGCCTACCCGCACTCCTGAAGAAGAAGAAACAGACGGAGACAACGAGATTTACGACGAGGATGAAGGAGAATCTACCGACACTAACAACAACGGCGACAAGGATAAAGGGAACGTCAGCATCGACCCTGACGAGGGAAAAAGCGACGACGAAATCAGGGATGAACTGACTGGACAATTACGATTGTTCTGAAAACACATCCGCAAGGCTTAAGAATTATGAAAAGAGATAATCGGAAGACAACAAGACTACCCCATCTGCTCTTGTTACTGGCTATGATATGGACAAGCGTGACAGCCAATGCTCAGTCAACGGAAGACTTTGACCTCACATCAAGCCAGACCACCATGCACTCCATGATGGTAGGGGCTGGATGGGCCAATGTGCTCGAATCATATCTGTCGCCCTACAACTACAGGGGTACAGACATCACAGCCATCCGAGAAACCATGCGCCCCACAAAAATGATGCAAGGAAGAGTGCATGTTCAGACACTCTTCCAACTCAACGGAAGTATTCTCGACAACAAAGCAAAAACAGCAAAAGAATATGCCGGAGGACTGAGATACGGCATCAACTGGCAATACACATGGGAACTTGCCCAAGGGCTCAAGGTCATGGCAGGGCCAGGCGCCAGCGCCTACCTCGGAGGCATCTATAACGACCGGAACGGCAACAACCCAGGGCAGGCAAAGGGCGACCTTATGATCGACCTCAACGCACTGGTATTCTACAATTTCCGACTCTTCCACCGAGAATGGATGCTGAGATACGAAATGACAGTGCCTTTCTGCGGAATGGCTTACACACCCAACTACGGACAGTCGTACTATGAGGCTTTCGAACTCGAGAACTACGACCGAAACCTTCAGTTCGCACACTTCGCCAACACCCCTTCCATGAGGCATCTGCTCACCCTCTCCGTCCCCATGAAAAGCGCAGTGATAAGAGTGGGACTCTCGGCCAACTACCAGCAACAGAAACTCAACGGGCTGAAATACCACAACTACGACACCGACATCATCGTCGGATTCGCCAAGTACTTCCAACGCAAAGCCACCAGCAAGAACCATCCCCTGCCCTTCTGACATAATCAACGACAAACCAACAATGAAGATGACGAGAATTTTCAACATATACCTCCTCACTCTGTTCGCCATGCTGACCCTCAGCGCTTGCATTGACGAGGACGACTACGACAACAGCGCGAAAGGCAACATCGAAGCACTATGGCAAGTCATGGACCAGCACTACTGCTTCTTCGACTACAAGAAAGAAGTCATCGGCGTTGATTGGGACGAGGTGCACCAACGGTTTCTCGCCCAGGCCAACGAGAAGATGACCAAAGCGCAACTCTTCGAAGTGTGCAGCAATATGCTCGCAGAACTGCAAGACGGTCATGTCAACCTTTACGCCTCGCATGACATGGGAAGGAACTGGAGTTTCAAGGAACAGCATCCCAACAACTACGACGAGAACCTGGTCAGCGACTACTACCTCGGCACGGACTATCACATCGCGGCCGGGCTGAGTTACAAAATACTCGACGACAACATCGCATACGTCAGGTGTGAGAGTTTCAGCGAAGCGCTCGGTGATGGCAACATCAGCGACGCACTCTACCTTCTCGCGCTCTGCGACGGACTCATCATCGACGTACGCAACAACCCAGGCGGGAAACTCACCACATCAAGAAAACTGGCAAGCCACTTCACCAACCAAAAGACACTTGTCGGATACATCTACCACAAGACAGGAAAGGGAAGAAACGACTTCTCTAAAGCCGAGGAAGAAAACATAGAACCCGCTGAGGGGATGAGATGGCAGAAGCCAGTCGTTGTACTGGCCAACAGATCCACTTACAGCGCGGCAAACGACTTTGTCAAATGTATGAAGGTGATGCCTAACGTCACCATCGTGGGCGACACCACCGGAGGAGGAAGCGGTATGCCCATGTCGTCTGAAATACCCGCTGGATGGAGCGTGAGATACTCTGCCGTCGTGATGCTCGACCAGAACCGACAGCACACAGAGTTCGGCGTCGCGCCCGACGTTCATATCGACATGGACGTTAACGACCACCTCAATCACCATGACACCATCATCGAAACAGCAAGGAAGATGTTGAGAAAAGACTGAGTGACCATCATTGCCACAAATCGTCATTTCATGGTAATGGAAATTAAAAAACACAAAAAAACTCCTGCCCACCATCTTTTTTCCCCACATTATTCGCTCATTCCACAAGAAATGTCTAACTTTGCACCGCAAAGCGCAGAGCGCCGGGTCGGTTACCGCCATCCGACCATTACGGCACCCTTTGCGCGCTTGCGCCTGTGGCGAAATTGGTAGACGCGTTAGACTTAGGATCTAATACCT